>NZ_JAVREH010000006.1:0-236567 GCF_031845305.1 Jatrophihabitans lederbergiae
ACAGGTGTTTCCCGAGCGACCCCGACCACAGCCTTGAAGATCATGGCTGCAGGTCACGAACCCCGTCCAGATTCAACAAGTTGGTTTCCTCTCTGTCGCCAGCCGCTTGACACAGAGAGGTGCCGTTTTCAGGACAGTCCCTAGGCGGCTGGGTTACCGGGTTACGGTCGTCGGGCTGGAGCTGCCCGATTGGGCGGCACCATTCGTCGATGCCTACATCGCTGCCGACACCGACGCGCCGGTGCTGACGGACACCGTGCGGCTTCTCGCGCAACCTCACGCCCACGACCCGTTCGGCGGGGTGGTCACGTACTGGGATCACGGCGTCGTCGCCTGCGCCGCGATCGGAACGGCCCTGGGGCTGCCCGCCATGTCGCCGGCTGCAGCCGAACGTGTCAGGAACAAGGCCGTCAGCCGCGACGCACTGGTGGCCGCCAGCGTTGCACAGCCGCGCTACGCCCGGGTCAGTGACGCCACCTCGCTCGGCGAAGCCGCCCTGCTGGTCGGATTTCCGGCGATCTACGATCTACAAGCCAAGCGGCGGCGCCGGCAGCGCGGGCATGCAGTACGTCGCGCCGGCGGCGGAAACTGCCAGCCGCTCGAGTGGTCGCCGAGACCAAGCTGACCTCGGAGAACGACCAATTCTTCGCCTACTATCCCGAGCAGTTCGTCCTTGAGCAGTTCGTGTCCAGACCCGAGGTCAGCGTCGAAGGCGTGGTCGCCCGGGGCCGGGTGCGCTGCGTGGGCGTGACCGCCAAATCTCTGACGCCGGGCACCTTCATCGAATCGCGGCATGTCTTCCGGCCGCGCTGGATCAAATGGACACGGCCCTCGTGAGCCAGCTGGCCGCCGAGGCAGTGCGGGCCACCGGCATCGACAATTGCGGTCTTCACGTCGAGGTGATGCTGTCGCCGCAGGGCCCGGTCATCGTCGAGGTGAACGGCCGCCTGGGCGCAGACTTCATCGCCTCCCATCTGGTACCGCTGGCATCGGCCACCGACCTGATGGCGGCGTCCCTCAAGGTCGCCGTAGGCGAGAATCCCGACCTGCACCCGGCTGGCCAGGCGCGGCCTGCGTGCGGTTCCTCGTCGCGGAGCGAGACGGCGTCGTGGTGTCCGTCTCTGGTGTGCAAGCCGCGGCGGCATTGCCTGGCATCGTCAAGCTTGGCCAGAACAAGGTCCCCGGCGACCGGGTGCGGCTACCGCCCGACAGCTACTTCGACGCGCGCCTGGCCTACGCGATCAGTTGTGCCGCAGATGGCGATACCGCGGCACACCTGGCCGATCAAGCCATCGGGGCGATGTCCTATGACATCGCCTGAGGAGCACTCGCCCCACCCCGACGAGTTGCTTTTGATCGGTGGCGCGAGCGCGCGGCCCGGTTCTGACAGCCTTACTCAGGCTGCGGCGCGCTGCGGGTCTGCCTTGTCGATACAGCACAGAACCTGCGCTCGACACCCGAGCTCACCGAGCCGGCGCACCGGGTGGTGGCCCTGGATTACACCGACAGCCGCGCCTGCGCCGAGTGGGCGCTTCGGCAGTCCAACCGCTTCTGCGGCGTGTACGGATTCCGCGAGACCGCTGTGCAGACAGTCGCCGAGGTGGCGCGCGCGCTGGAACAGGCGGGGAACCTTCCGGAGTCGGTGGAGCTGGTACGAAACAAGCACCGTGCCGAGAGGCACTTCGACTAGCCGGCTTCCGGCAGCCGGCATCAGCACACTGCTCCGACAAGCAGGGCGCCAGCCAATTCCTCGATGAGCATCCCGACGGCCCATGGGTGGTGAAGCCGCTGGTCGGACGAGGCAGCGCCAGCGTGAGCGTGATTGCGCACCGGGACGAGTGCCGGCCGCTGCCGGGCACGCGAGCGAGGGGGTACTGCGGCTGGAGCAGGAACTGCAGTCACAGGGCATCCCCATTCGGCCTGAAGCATTCCGGCCGGCCGGAATTCTGATCGAGGAGTATCAGCAGGGCAGCGAGTACAGCGCCGAGGGCATCTTCGTCGACGGCCGGACCAGGGTCCTCGCGCTCACGGCCAAGGCGACCACCGGGCCGCCGCATTTCATAGAGACCGGTCATGTGCTGCCGACTCCACTGTCACCCGAAATCGCGCGAGCCGCGCGGGAGCAGGTCGCGGCTGTGCTGGTGACTGTGGGCCTACGTTGGGGGTGTCTTCCACGTCAAATTCTGGGTTGCGGCGCCCGCCGGGGCGCAGCCACCAGCGGCAGCACTAATTCGGACGGCGGGGCTTATCCATCGCCGATCGTGCTCGGTGAGCTGCATGTGAGTCTCGGTGGTGACTACATCTACGTCCTCACCCAGGTCGTGATCGGGGTCGAATTGCACGGCAGCATCTTCGATCAGATGCTCGGGCGGCGGCCCGAGTTGGGGACCGGTACCGCGTCGGGAGCCGCCGCCGTCGGTTCCTCATGCCCGCGCCCGGCAGGTTGGCGGCTGTCGACAACTGGGCAGCAGTCCAGCGAAACCCCCGGTTCATGGAGGGGTTGCTGAGCCTGGCGGCCGGATCCACCATCGGTGAGATCGGCTCATCGATGGACCGCAGTTCCTACCTACCTCATCGCCAGCGCACCGGAGCCGGTGGCTGCTCAGCTGGCGGCCGAGGAGCTCGTCCAGCAAATCTCCCTCACCTACGCCGACCCGAATGCGAGCCGTTGATGACAGAGCTGGACATCGTCCGCTCCCAGGTACCTGCGATCCAGCGGGGTTGCTACTTCAACGGCGGCTACACTGGCCCGCTCTGCTCGGCCGCCCGGACCGCGGCCGACGAGGTAACCTGGCGGGAGTGCGAAAACGGCCGGATGGGTCGAGCCGCGCGCGCTGCCTCGGCCGCAATCACCAGTGAGGCTCAGGCCAAAGTCGCTCGACTGCTGAAGGTTCCCGCAGCCGGCATCGCGCTCACCCAGCACACCGCCGATGGCATGAACATAAGCTCCGGAGAACGATCCACCGCTCGGGTGTACCTCGACGCGGTCGACGTGCCCACACTCGTCCCCGCCCTTGCGGCGGTTGCCTTAAGCCTGTCTGCCGGTATGGAGCTGACCGGTGCGGCACACCTCGTGTACCACAAGACCAGCCGACTGGACCTCACCATCGAGGGGCTGCTTGCGACGTTGGGGGTGGACGTGGACTCCGACGCCCGAGGTCTGGACACCTTTCCCTTATCAGCGGATGCGAATGTCCGATGAGTGAGCCTCAGAGCCAGCACCTGCTGGACGACATCGAATCGCGGTTGCGGCTGTGGCACGAACGCTGTGCCGACCGTCCGCCTCAACTGCTCGACCGGCAACCCGCACCCGGCGTCTGGTCGGTGAAGCAGAACACCTTCCACCTCGGCGACGCCTTCGAAGCGAGCATCCATCGAGTCAATGCCATGCTGAGTTCGGACTGCCCCCAGCTGCTGCGTTTCGACGCCGACGAATGGGCTGCGGAGCGTCGTTACCAGGAGCGTCCCTTCGACGAGGCCTTGCAGGCGCTCGACAAGCATGTCGCGGCCTTCGTCTCGCTGGTCCGTCCGCTGGGGTCGGATGAGTTGAGCAGAACCGGCCGCCAGCCGAACCCGGCGATGAATTACCTCAAGTTGCCGACGGAGGTGCTCACCATCGATCAGCTTCTGGTCTTCGAGGTCGGCCATGTGGATGAGCACTTGGCGAGCGTCGACGAGATTCTCACCGTGTGGGGCAACGACTCCACCGGCCGCACGAGCGGATGACCCTGGGCAAGCACGACCCGTTCGGCAACCTGGACAGCTGGAGCCCCAAGTTTGCCGAGTCGTGGGCCACCGCCTTGCGACTTCGGACGGCCGGCGTGGATCAGCGACGGCTGCGCCGCCGGATCGTCGAACTGGCTGGCTTGCGGCCGGGTGATCAGATGGCAGAGATCGGCTGTGGCACCGGCGCGCTGCTGCTGGATCTCGCGGAGGCGGTGGGTCCCGGCGGGCGGGTGACAGGTTACGAGCCGCAGCACAATCTAGCCGCCGCAGCCCAAGAGGCGGTGGCGGCAGCGGGCGCGGGCGCCAATATCGAGGTCGTGCGTGCCGGCGCCGCCGACCTCGAGCTGGAGCCGGCGAGTCTGCACGCCGTCATCGAGCAGACGGTTTTCATTCATCTCCCACAGTTCCTGATCCTGGACACCCTTGCCCGCGCACTGCCCGCCCTTCGACCGGGCGGCCGCTGGGTGAGCGCGGACCAGGACGGCGACACCTGGATCATCGATCATCCCGACCGCGAGCTGACGCGCCGGATCATCGCCTTCAACAGCGACTTCCGGTATGCCGACGGCTGGACCGGACGCAGGCTGAGCCGACTTCTTGCCGAGGCGGGCTTCATCGATGTGCAAGTGGACGTGCTCACCCACGTTGACACCGCACCGGGCAGTTACCTGCACGGGATGGCCTTGCGCATTGCCGAGTCTGCCCGGACCGAAGGGGCGCTCAGCACCGCCGAGTACGACCGCTGGGTGGGCCGGCTGTCGCCGTCAGCGGGTTATGAACGCTTCTACTCCAGCATCAACTACTACGTCGCCGTCGGCCGCAGGGCGGAAATAGAGCCAACACCGTGAGCCCGCTGGGATCGAAGGCCGGCGATTCGACGGTTCGTCCACCGGCAGGCCGAGCCCGCCGGCTGGCTGCGGCTACGGTGCTGCCACAGGGACCGTCCGGGGTCCGGCTCGCCGCGCTGTCGGCGATCGACGCATTCGGCTCCGGCATGTTCCTCGCGGGCTCAGCGGTCTACTTCACCAAGGTCGTGGGCCTACATGCGGCGGCGGTCGGGCTGGGGCTGTCGATCGCGGGCGTGCTCGGCTTCCTGGCGACCGTGCCGATCGGCATGCTCGCCGATCATTGGGGAGCCGGCCGGGTTTACGTGGTGATGAACCTCTGGCGGGCCGGGTGTTACATCGCTTACTGCTTCTGTGATCGGTTCACCACCTTTCTGGTCATCGCATGTGCTGTGGGACTGGTGGAGACGTCGGCCTCGCCGATCAATCAGGCAGTGTCGGCGCCGCATCGACGGATGAGAACCGGCTGAAGAACATGGCGCGGGTCCGGTCCGTTCGCAACGTCGGCTACGGCCTGGGTGCGTTGTCGTCCACCGTCGCCGTCAGCGCCGGGTCACGCGCTGCCTTTGTCGTGGTTCTGCTGGTCAACGCTGTTTCCTTCGCCGTGGCCGCACGGTTACTGGTGGCAGGCCGGTTCACCTCCATGCCCGACATCGGCGCCGTCGTCGCGCGTCGGAAGGTTGTCACAGACGCCCGCTACCTGCTCGCCGCGGCCTGCAACGGCATCCTCGCGGTGCACCTGACGTTGCTGCCCTTCGCCTTTCCGCTGTGGATCTCTCAACACACATCGGTTTCGGTCGGGTACTACGGCGGCCTGTATGCGCTCAACACCGTGCTGGCGATCCTGCTGCAATCGCGAATGTCGCGGCGCGCAGAGACGCTCGCCGGCGCCGGCGTCTGCGCCCTGCTGGCGGTCGGGTCACTGGTCGCCTTCGGTGTCTCCGTGGTGGTCCTGGCACGTCTACAGACGCTGTGGCCAGCGCTCGCGGTTGCGGTGCTGGCGACCGTCGCGCTCACCTTCGGCGAGATGTGGCAGTCGGCCAGTGGCTGGTCCATCTCGTATCTGATGGCCCGGCCGGATCGCCGTTCGCAATACTTGTCCACCTTCCAGCTCGGTACCTCGGCCCAGGCGATTCTGGCGCCCTGGCTGCTGGCGCGTTACGTGCTGTCGCAGAATTCTGCCGGTTGGGCCTACCTCGCTGCGGTGGTGCTCGCAGGCGGTGCCGGCTGCTGGCTGCTCGTTGCGGCTCGCCCCGGAGCCGAAACCCGGGTGGCCTCATGAGCGAGTACCCCGAACGCGCACTGGTCGTCTTCGCCCATCCGGACAACGTCGACTTCGCGGCGGCGGGCACCGTGGCACTGTGGGTTCGCGCCGGCGTGCAGGTCACGTATTGCATGGTGACCGACGGCGATACCGGTGGTCAGCAGGCGGAGGTCGACGGTGCCAGCCTCGCCGAGATCAGGCGCGCCGAGCAGCAGACGGCAGCCGCTCTGGTGGGGGTGTCGGACGTCCGCTTTCTCGGATACCCGGATGGCGCGTTGGTCGAGGGACTGGAGCTGCGCCGCGCCATCACGCGAATCATCCGCTGGTCCGTCCCCAGCGGGTACTGACGCACAGCCCCGAACGCAATTACCACCGGATAGCCTCCAGTCACCCCGACCATCGGGCGGTCGGTACCGCGACGCTCGACGCCGTCTATCCCGACGCGCGGAACCGCTACGCCTTTCCGGAGCTGTTCACCCGTGAAAACCTGACCGAGTGGACCGTTGAGCAGGTGTGGCTGCGAGGCGGCCCGACGTCCAACCACTACGTCGACATCACGGACGTGCTCGAGCTCAAGATCGCCGCGATCCTGGCTCATCACAGTCAGGTCGGTCACCGCCAGGATTTCGCGGCGGTGCTGCGGGCACGATTGGCTGCAATTGGCTATGAGGCCGGTCTTGCCGACGGCCGGAGCGCGGAGAGCTTCTTCCTGGTACGCACGGACTGAGATGGTCGTTTCGGGCCGGCGCAGGATCTGCGCGGTCGTGGCAGTGGTATCGGTAGCGTCGGGCACCCTTCTGGGGATGGCCGCGTCGGCGTCGGCAGACACCTACGGCAGCACGACGGTGTACGACGCGCTGTCCAATCCGGGCGGCCTGGACTTCGACACGTCGGGCTAGGTCTACGTGGCCGGCGGCCCCCAGCAGAACGTCCTCAAATCAATCCCAACTACCGCTTCTACGTCACCTCAGACGCGAACGGCCTGCCACCCACAGCTTCCTGGTGCAGGCTCGCTAACCACCCCTGCGGCTAACCCGCACTGCGGCCAACAGAACGGGGCGTCCTTCGGGGCGCCCCGTTCTCGTCTTACTGGCCGTTCGGTCCTACAACGGCGGATGCTCAGTCGCCTTCGGCGGTCCGCTGCAGGGTTACGTACGCCAGCTACAGGAAGTCCGACAGCGCCACGCCGGCAAAGGTGGAGGTGGCCAGCCGGGTCAGCCCCGGTGCGAACACCCAGCCCGCGACGAAGGTGGTGGCCACCCACTGGGCGAGGCAGAACGGGCAGGTCAGCAACTCTCCGACGGCATGCTTGGTGCCACCGTGCTCGCGCACCTCTTCGGCCAGCTCGGACTCGCCGGACGCACCTTTGTATTGCACGAACGGCGCCCGCAACGGAGACGTCACCGCATCCTTGGCAAGGATCCTGGTCAGCTTGTGAGTTGCCGTGCCCAGCAGTACGACGTCCCATGGGGTGATCCGGGCCGGAGCCCGGCGTCCGGTCAGTCTAGCCGCGCCCACGGTGGCCGCCGTGACGCCGCTGTAGACACTGAGTGCCCGGATGTAGCCGCCGATCGGACGGTCCTCGCCCGCGCGGTATTCGCTGGCCTGGCGGTTGTACCAGCTGGCCACCTTTTTGACTGATGTATTCATAGCCATGATCGGCTGCCTCTCAACGACTTCTCGCCTCGGGCATCTCTGGCACGCGCTGCGTGAGAGGCCGAACGGCCATGCCGGAGCTGCCCGAAGGCTGCGGCGGCTTTGTACTAAGCCTGCCCCGAGGTCAGTGCGACGCACGGTGGAACACCAACGCGCTGGCGCAGCAAAGATAAGTGCTTGCTTATATAAGTGGCAGAGCATAACGTTGGCTCATGCACGCATTCGACATCCTCGGCGACCCGGTGCGGCGACGCATCCTCGAACTGCTCGCCGATGGTGAGCGCTCCGCCGGCGAGATCGTCGCCGCGGTACAACAGCAGTTCGGCATCTCGCAGCCGGCCGTGTCACAGCACCTGCGGGTACTGCGCGACAACGGCTTCGCCACCGTCCGCAGCGAGGGTGCCCGCCGGCTCTATGCGGTGGACGCGGCCCCGCTGCGCGAGGTGGACGAGTGGCTCGACCCGTACCGGCGCTTCTGGACCCAGCGCCTGGACGCCCTCGCCACCGAGCTGGCACGCGGCAAGCGGAGCCGGGCAACACAACTGGACCCGTCACATCGACGCAAGCAGGAGGGCACGCCCTGACGGCAGGAACCGATCAGACCCAGCACGAGTTCCGCCGCCGGCAGATCGCGGCCGGCGAGGCTCGCTGCGCGCTGTTCCGGCGCAGCTACGACGCGTCGATCGAGGAGGTCTGGGACGCCTGCACCGACCCGGAGCGGCTGGCTCGCTGGTACGCCCCGGTCGCAGGCGACCTGCGGGTCGGCGGAACGTTCACCCAGGGCGACTTCGGCTCCGGCCGGATCACCCGGTGCGAGGCACCCCGGCTGCTGACGGTCGCGCTGGGCGGTGATCCGGCTCCGGACGAGATCGAGCTGCGCCTGAGCTCGACACCGGATGACGGCACCGTCCTGGAGTTCGAGCACGCGACCACTCTCGACTCACACGAGATCGGCGGCCAACTGTACGACGCGGTGTACTGCATGGGCGGCGGCTACGGCCCGCGCCTGGTGACCCTCGGCGAACACCTGAGCGGGACGCTGGCACCGGACGTCGACGCCACCATGCTGCACACGCTGCCGCAGTACGGCCCGGCGATCGATCAGAGCATGAGCGCACTGGCCGAACTGATCGAGGCGGACAAGCGACGCTGACCGCCTATCCGGACGAGCCGGTCACAGGCGCCGGACCCGGCTCAGGTAGGTCTGCAGCAGCACGACCAGGGCCAGCACTCCCCCATTGACGGCGTCTGAGGCGGACGAGCCGTACTGCGAGAGGTGCACTCCGATCAGGTTCTGGATGATCGCCACCAGCAGCACGCCGGCCGCGGTGCCTGCCATCGAGCCGGCCCCGCCGACGAGCAGGGTGCCACCGATGACGACGGCCGCGATGGCGGTGAGCTCGTATCCGACCCCGATGTTCGTGACGCCGGACTGCAGCCGGGAGGCGTTCAGCATTCCCGCCCCGCCGGCCAGCGTGCCCGACAGGACGTACACCAGGGTCTTGCTGCGCAGCACCGGAATGCCCATCAGCAGCGCGGCGTTCTCGCTGCCGCCGATCGCGAACAGGGACTGGCCGAAGCGGCTGCGCTGCAGCACCAGGCCGCCGAGGGCGAACAGCACGACCGCCGCGATGATCGGGCGCCAGGTCCCGTCTCCGATCGCCAGGAACGCCGACCCGTGCGGCACCAGGTAGGTCTTGGTGCCCTCCCCGGAGATCGCCTGCAGCAGGCCGCGAGCACCGAGCAGCCCGGCGAGCGTCACCACGAACGGCGCCAGGCCGGCACGGGCGATCAGCAGGCCCTGCACCAGGCCCCACAGCCCGCACACCAGCAAGGGCAGCAGGACGGCCACCACGATCCCGCCGTGGTTCACGCCCCAGCCGGCGAGCACGCCGCCGAGCGCGAACACCGAACCGACGGACAGGTCGATGCCCCCGGTGATGATGACGAAGGTCATGCCCAGCGCGAGCAGCGAGGTGTAGGCGTTGCCGACCAGGATGCTCTGCCAGTTGCCGCTGGTGGCGAATCCCTGGGAGAAGACGGACGCGGCGAGCGCGACCACGACCAGTACGGCGAGGCCACCGTGCCGCTGGACGAGCCCGCTGACCTGGTCGGCCCGACCGCCCGGTGCCTGCACCGGCTGGCTGGCGGTGTCCTGGCCGACCGGGTCGCTCAGCTGCTGCTGGGTCATCGCGTCTGCCTTCCCCGAGCGGCGTACACCGCGACGATGATGATGGCCGCCTCGACCAGCTGGGCGTAGGAGTTCGCGACGTTGTGCTGAACCAGGGTGGCTGCGATCAGTTGCATGAGCAGCGCCCCGGCGACTGTTCCCAGCACCCGGACCTTGCCGCCGGTCAGTGGCGTTCCGCCGACTACCACGGCCGTGATGGCCGAGAGCTCGTAGTTCAGTCCGTAGTTGGACGGGTCGGCCTCGGCCCCGTGGCCGACGATCAGGATGCCGGCGATGGCCGCGAGGACTCCGGAAATAACATAGACCGACAGCACCACCCGGCGCACCGGGAGCCCGGCGAGCTGGCTGGCCGCGCGGTTGTCCCCGATGGCGACGAGCTGGCGGCCGAACGTGGTACGCCTGATGACGAATCCGGTCAGTAGCACCAGCACCAGCGCCACCCACGCCATCTTGGGAACCCCGAGCACCTGGTCGATGCCCAGGCCGAGAACGGTCGGGTCGTTGACCGGCTTGGCGGACGCGCCGTTGAGGATCACGGCGAAGCCGCGCAGGCCGATCATCAGTGCCAGCGTGGCGACGATGGGCTGGACGTTGGCCAGCGCGATCATGCTTCCCGCGACCATGCCCGACACCGCCCCGGCGATCAGGCAGACCGTGATGGCCACCCAGGAGCTGTAGCCGAGATACAACGGGATGAACGCCGACGCGAGCGCGATGACGGCGCCGACGGACAGGTCGATGCCACCGGTTCCGATGACCAGCGCCATACCGAGCGCCACTAGCAGAACCGGAACGACCTGGAACAGCTGCACTTTGAGGTTCGCCAGGCTGAAGAAGCTCGAGGACAGCACGGTGTCGATGACGATCAGCAGCACGATCGCGGCGTACAAGCCGTAGTCCTGCAGCAGCCCGAGCACCCGGTCCGGCGACGCCGGGCGCCGGATCGTCAGGCCCGTCATTCGCTGAGCCCTTCGGCGGTGGGGCCGGTGGCCAGCGTCGCCATCAGGGCGCTCTCGCTGACGTCGTCGCCCTGTAGCTCACCCACCACCTGCCCCTCTTTCAACACGACGATCCGGTCCGATCCCTCGATGAGTTCCTCCAGTTCGGAGGAGATGAGCAGCACCGCCAGCCCGTCGGAGGCCAGCTCGTCGATCAGCGACTGCAACTCCGCCTTGGCTCCGACATCGATGCCGCGGGTCGGCTCGTCCAGCAGCAGCGCCTTCGGGTTCAGGCACAGCCAGCGCGCGAGCATCACCTTCTGCTGGTTGCCGCCGGAGAGCTCGGCAACCTTCTGTTCGGGCCCGGACGCCTTGATCTGCAGGCGCTTCATGAAGAACTGGACGACCTCGTCCTGCTTGGCCTTGTTGACCAGGCCGCCGCGCGACAGCCCGGGCAGCGCCGCCAGCACGATGTTCTCGCGCACCGAGAGGTTGGGCACCACTCCCTCGGACTTGCGGTCCTCGGGCAGCATCACCACACCGGCCCGGATGGCGGCCGGCGTCGAGTTGCGCGACAGCGGCACACCGGCGACCTCGACCGTGCCGGCATCCAGCTTCAGCGCGCCCGCGATGCCCTTGGCGGTCTCGCTGCGGCCGGCGCCGAGCAGGCCGCCCAGGCCCACGACCTCACCGGCCCGGATCTCCAGGGACACGTCCTCCAGCTGATGGCGGCGCGCGAGGCCGGTGGCCCGCAGCACCACCGGCCGCTCGTCAGCGGCGGCGGTGCCGTCGGCCTCGGCGCGGTGGGAGTCGAAGGCGGTGACGCCGTCGCGGCGGACCTCGCCCATGTCGCGGCCGAGCATCAGCGAGATCAGGCTGAGGCGATCCAGTTCGGAGATCGCGCGGACGGCGACGACGCGGCCGTCGCGCATCACCGTGACCCGGTCGCAGATCCGGAACAGCTCGTCGAGGCGGTGTGACACGTAGACGATGGCGACGCCGGCGTCGCGGAGCTTGCGCACGACGTCGAGCAGCTTCTCGACCTCGCGGTGCTCCAGCGACGAGGTGGGCTCGTCCATGATCACCACGCGCGCGTCGACCTGAACCGCGCGGGCGATGGCGACCATCTGCTGGGCGCCCAGGCCCATCGAGCGCAGCGGCTTGGCGACGTTGACGTCCACGCCGTACTCGGCCAAGATCCGCGTCGCGTCCCGGCGCAACCGGCGGGAGTCGATCAGGCCGAACCGCCGCGGCTCCCGGTTCAGGAACAGGTTGCGCGCGACGCTCATCAGCGGGATCAGGTTGATCTCCTGATAGATCGTCGAGATGCCGCCGTGCTGGGCGTCGAGCGGGCTGGTGAACTCCACCGGGTTGCCGCGATACCGGATCTCGCCGGAGTCGGCCTTGTAGACGCCGGTGATGACCTTGATCAGGGTGGACTTTCCGGCGCCGTTCTCGCCCACCAGCGCGTGCACCTCACCCGCCCGCAGGGTGAAGTCGATCCCCTGCAGGGCATGCACTCCCGGAAAATGCTTGTCGACGTTGCGCACCTCAAGCACCGCTTCGACGTTCTGCTCGCTCATGTACCGCGTTCCCCTCATCGCCGCGACGCGATGCCGGAGCGGCTAGTAGACGTCGCCGTCGGCCAGCGCCTGCTTGGCGTTGTCGGCGGTGAAGTGGTGGTCGGTGATGATGACCGTGGTCGCGACGCCCTTGCCGCTGTAGAAGTCCTGCAGGCTCTGGAAGGCGAGCGGGCCGAACCGGGGGTTGGTTTCCACGTCGGCAACCATCGTGCCGGCAACCACGTCCTGGACAGCCTGCTGGGTGCCGTCGATGGACACGATCTTGATGTCCTTGCCCGGCGTCTTGCCAGCCGCCTTGATGGCCTGGATCGCACCGAAGGCCATGCCGTCGTTCTCGGCGTAGATACCGGTGATGTTCGGGTTGCTCTGCAGCAGCTGCTCCGTGACCTTCTGGCCGGTGGCCTGGTCGAAGTTGGCGGTCTGCGAGGCGACGATCTTGATGCCCGGATACTTCGCCGCGAGCTGGGTGTTGAAGCCGTTCGTACGGTCGGCCGCCACGTTGTTACCAGAGGTGCCCTGCAGGACGGCGACACTGCCCTTGCCGCCCATCGCCTGCCCGAGGTCGTCGGCGGCGATCTTGGCCTGGCCGAGGAAGTTCGAGCCGATGAAGCCGATGAAGTCCGAGCATGCCGTGCCGGTGACCGTGCGGTCGATCGTCAGGATCGGGATGTGCGCGGCCTTGGCCTTGGCGAAGGACGCCGCCAGGCCGTTGGAGTTCTCCGGAGCGACGATCAGGGCCTTGGCGCCCTGGGCGATCATGCCCTCGATGTCGGTGTTCTGCTGCGCCACGTTGGCGTTGGCGTTGCGCTGGATCAGCTTGACACCGAGGGTCTTCGCCTGCTCGGTGATCGACTTGGTCTCGGTGTCGCGGAAGGGGTTGCTGGTCGCCTCGGACTGGGAGAACCCGACGGTGACGCTCTTCAGGTCGAGCTTGGGGGCGCCGTACTTGGTGGCTGTGCAGCCGCCGCCGGTCGACCCGGACGAGGACGAGACCTGCTGCACCGCGGCGGACTTGTTCACCGAACTGGTGCCGCCACTGCCGCTGTCGGTCTTCGAGCTCTTGGCGCAACCGGCGAGCGCGAGCCCCGCCAGCAGTGCCGCCGCGGTCACGGTCGTCGCGCGCCGCGTGATCAGTGAAGCCATGAGCGAGTTCCCCCTAGGGACGGGTGCCGGAGCACGAGGATCAATGGGTCTGGGGCGCGACTGGAGATTGCGCTTCGGAGAACGTGACGCCAGACGGTCGTTATTGAACAACCTCGTTCACTTACGGTCAATAGTTACCGCAAAACCACGCCAAATAGTTACAGCCGACATCCTCACCCGACATCCGGGGCCAATTGCACCGTCACGTCCTGGGCTCGCAGATCGGCAACGACTTGCGGATCGGCCGCCGAGTCGGTGATGACCTCCGCGATCTGCTCCACCGGCACCGTCTGGCACATGGTGTCCACACCGAGCTTCGTGTGATCGGCCAGCACGATCACGGACTGCGCCGCGGCGACCATCGCGCGGTCTACGCCGGCCGACTGCACGTTCGGAGTGGACAGCCCACGCGTCGGGGTCAGGCCGTTCCCCGAGATGAACGCGTACCGAACCCGCAGGCCCGACAACGCCTGCTCGACGCTGCTGCCCACCAGGGCATACGTCGAGCCGCGCAGCGACCCACCGGCCACCAGCACCTCGGCCGGCGCGTGGGCCAATGCTTCGGCGACCAGGATCGAGTTGGTCACCACCGTGAGGTCGCTCAGCCGCGCCAGCCGGCGCGCGAGCTCCTGCGTGGTGCTGCCCGGCCCGATCAGAATGGCCTCGCCCTCGCGGACCATGGACGCCGCACACGCGCCGATCGCCGCCTTCGCACCGGCCGCCACCCGAGCCTTCTGCGAGTAGCTGGCCTCGCGCGACAGGCCGCCCGGACGCATCACGCCGCCATGGCGGCGGTCGAGCAACCCCTGCTCCTGCAACTCTCGGACGTCCCGACGGATGGTGACGTCCGAGGTCTTCAGGGCATCCGCGAGCTCGCGCAGTGAGACGGCGCCACTCGCCCGCACCAGCTCCAGAATGGCCTGCCGCCGCTCCGCTGCAAACATCGCGCCACCGCTCCGATCGGTCGTGACCGGTAACGGTAGCGATGAAGCAAACCCTTTACCAACCGTTCGATCAATTTCGTTCACCGAAGTTCGGTCGGTTCGCCCTCGATCACACCAGCGCGCGGACGTCGGCGTCGGACAGCGCCCGGCTCCACACCCGCACCTGGTCGATGTCACCGGGGAAATAGTCCACCGCGGCGGCATTGAACCTGCCACGGCCGAGCGTGAAGCTGCCGCTCGCGTTCCAGGCCGCGCCGCAGGCTGCGGTGCCGCCCAGCCTGCCGTTGACGTAGAGCCGCATCTGGCCGGCCGCGGTGTCCCGGACGCCGACCAGATGAGTCCAGTCCCCCACCCGCGGCGCGAACTGCGAGGTGGCCCGGGCCGTCGCGGCCGAGGCGGAGTCCGAGCCCAGCATCGCCATCGCCCAGGCGTTGTCCTGCCCGCTGTACTGCAGGAAGAACCCGCTGACACTCGCCCCGTCCTGGCTGGCCACCGTGTGGAACCCGGTGGTGTCGGTGAGCGACACCCAGGCCGACACCGAGAAGCTCGATGCGGTGTTCACCAGCGCGGCACCGCTGGCGAAGCCACTGGTGCCGTTCAGCGCCAGCCCCGGGCCGGCGTACCCGCCGCCCCAACCGGCGTTGGTCAGCGTGAGGGTATGGCCGTTGACCGCGTCGGCGGTGGTGGCGCCGGTTCCCTCGTCCACGCCGTAGCCGGCGACCAGTCCGCTCGTCAGGTTCGCCGAGGCCGCGATCTCCGCGTCGGTCAGCGCGTGATCGAAGGCACGCACCTCGTCGACCGCGCCGGCGAAGAAGTCCGCCGGGGCGCCGTTCCACTTGCCGCACCCTATCTGCAGTGCCCCGTTGGCCTGCCAGGATCCGGAATAGGCAACATTTTGCTGTAGAACGCCGTTCGCGTACAGCTTGATGACCCCGGCCGCGGCATCGCGGACTCCGGCCAGATGCACCCAGGCTCCCACGGCCGGCGCCGCGCTGGACAGCACCCTGGTCGAGGCCGCGTTGGCCACGTCCGCGCTGGCCATCGCCATCGCCCACCGGTTGTCGGCCGCGCTGTACTGCAGGAAGAAACCGCTTGCCTGGTCGCCGTCCTGGCTCGCGACGGTGCGGAATGTGCTGGCACTGCTGAGGTTTGCCCACGCGGTGATCGTGAAGCTGCCGTCGGTCCGGACCACCGGCCGCTGGGACGACACGCAGCCGTGGTTCCGTTCAGCGAGATCGCGCCGCCCTGCTTGCCCGCGGTGTAGCCGGCCCCGCCGTTGAGCACGCCGTCCTGGAAGTTGCCACTGTTGTCATAGCTGGTCGAGCCGTCGAAGGGCCAGTACCCGACGAGGCCGTTCGCGGTGTAGCGCAGTGTCTGCAGGCTGAACAGCCCACCGACGACCGGACGGTCGGCGAAGCCGCGCTGGGCCGCGCTGCTCACCACGTACCAGTCGGTGAGTGGCACCCGGTTGGCCGTGACATTGGCGAAGTTGTAGACGTCGGCGACGAGCATGTTCCGCGCCGCGGGCTGCGCCTGCAGGAATGCCGCGGTCCAGATCTCCCAGTCCGTCTTGGTGTAATCGTTGCGCGGGTCGAGCAGCACGCCGTACCCGCCGGCCTGGCTGGTGTACCAGGCCGCCTCCTCCGCCTGGACGGCCGGCGACACCAGGTTGGTGTTGAGCAGCCGGTCCGGAAAGCCGTTGTACTTCAGGCTCCAGGTGCCGGGCTGGTCGTAGGCAAGGCGCAGGTGCTGGCCGTCCTGGCTGCTCGAGAGCCAGGTCGCGATGTAGCTCTTCGCGGTCGCCGGGTAACTCGTCGCGTCGGCGGTGTTGCCGGAGAGCTGCGCGAGCTGCCCCATGGCGGCGATGCCGACGATCCCCTTGAGCGCCAGGTTGGAGCTGTGCGCGATGAAGCCGGTGAAGTCATCGGTCTGGTTCTGGTTGCCCGGGTCCGGCAGCGCGCTCACCAGGTACTTGGCCCACTGCAGCAGGATCGGGTAATGCGCCTGGGCGTAGGCCGTCGCCGCACCGGCCGGCAGCCGCTGGACGAGGGCGGCGGTCATGATGAGGATGTTCGCGGTCTCTTCGACCGGCATGTCCTCCTCGCCGCTGCCGTTGAGGTGCCCGGTCGCGTTCGGATAGCCGGATCCGATGTCGTGTGGCGCCCAGGTCTTGGGGTACGGATGGTTCTCGACGTAGTCGAAGATCGGGGCGAGCAACAGCTGCAGGTACTGCGGGCTGAGCTGCAGGTAGGCGGGGAACGCCGGGTAGATCACGTCCAGGGTGGACACGTTGCCGTCGCTGGAGATCTCTTTCAGCAGCGCCCACGGCGTTCCGTTGTGGTTGATCAGCTCCGTTCCGGCGAAGGCCTGCCGCAGTGCCAGCGCGCAGATCGCGGCGTACTGGTCCCCCACCGCCCCACCGCCGACCGCCTCCGTCGCCCAGGCGTTCACCTGGTTGTCGGTCGCGGCGCACACCTCGGACGCGGTGAGAAGATCGTTGCGGAACCAGGTCAGCATGGCCTGCCAGCCGGTCCAGTACTTGCTCCACCAGGCGTTGTAGCTGGTGCCGAGATAGGACACCGCCGGCGTCCGGACGTGGCTGAGGACGAACACCGCCTGGGCGCCGGACGGGCCGACCGAGCGAGCGCGCGGTTGAGCCCGAACACCGGCCAGTTGTTGTTGATGGCACGGAAGTTCGGGTCGTCGGTGTTGGGCAGTGAGCCGGCCGCCCCGTTCGCGCGGACCACGCTGTCGGCGCCCGTCTGCCACGTCGTGCCCGCCACATTGTCGGTGGACCACACCACGGTGCCCCAGGATGCCTGGTCTCCGTACTCGCCGAGGACGGTGGGATTCGCGGGCTGGCTGGTGAGCACGACCTGGTTGCCCACGGTCTGCTCGGCCCAGGTCAGCTGCTGGCTCGTGTCACCGTGCGCCCACTCACCTGAGATGTCCAGGTACACGCTGACCGAATGGCTGCCACCGTCGTTGCTGGCCGCGTCGACGGTGAGGTAGCTCAACGGAACGCACTGCCGCTGCAGGTTGTCAGGGTCCACCGGCGACAGGAAGGCGACCGTCAGAGTCACCGGCCCGGCGGTTTGGACATAGGTCGAGCGAGTGGACGTCAGTGTGAACGCGGTCTGGGTGGCGAGTGGATAACCGCCATTCGGCGCGCCGCAGAAGACGTAGGCGGTGCCGTCCACCCGGACGATCCCGGTCAGGGCTGTGGTGTGGCCGTTCCAGAACATCGGCCAGGTCCCGGCCAGGTTGTTCGACGGTGACCAGGTGGACAGGTACATCGACCGGACGGCCAGTGACACCGCGGGCGGCCGGATCGGGGTGAAGGAGGAGCCGCCGACCGTCTCGGTGAGCTGCGCGAACGCCTCCCGGGTCGACGGCGGCAGCAACGTCGCCAGCATCCCGGCCAGGCCGGCGGCTCCGCTCCACTGCAGCAGCGATCGTCGGCTGATCTCGCGATTCGGACTGCTGTCGGCTGGAACGGACGGGACGTGGGTCATCGGTGCCTCCGCGATCGGCCGCCGCGCGAGCCTGGTGACCCGTTATGACAGCAATGTGTCGTGTGACACCTTGGGTGCAATTGACGCGGTCCGAACGATGATTGTCAAGAGTTGATCGTTGTTGATCGGTTGGGCGTACCGACTGGCCTCCTCCGGGTGGCCACGGCCGCCGGCTCGCGGCTGTGACCTCGGCCGCCGGTTTTGTTAGGGCGCCCTTACCCCGCTAGGGTCTGTGTAGGTAAGGCAAACCTAAGTTGCATGCTGAGTCAACCTGGAGGCACCGTGCTCCCCACTTTTGTCGTGATGCTGCGGGAGGGTGTCGAGGCGACGCTGATCATCGGCATCGTGGCGGCGTTCCTGTCCAAGCAGGGCGCGCGCCAGGCACTGCGCCAGATGTGGCTGGGCGTGTCAGTGGCGACCCTGCTCTGCGTGGCGGCCGGTGTCACGCTGCACGTGCTGTCCCAGGATCTCCCCCAGCGCCAGCAAGAGATGCTCGAGACCGTGGTCGGCACCATCGCGGTCGTCATGGTCACCTACCTGGTCGTCTTCATGAAGCGGCACGCACGGGACCTCTCCGGAACCCTGCGCAGCTCGGCTGGTTCCGCGCTGGCCTCGGGATCGCAGTGGGCGCTGGTCGCCATGGGATTCCTGGCGGTGCTCCGCGAAGGCTTCGAGTCGGCCGTCTTCCTCACCGCGCTGCTCAACGCCAGCGACGACCAGGGAGCCGGGCTCACCGGCGCCCTCCTCGGCCTGGTGACGGCCCTCGCGATCGGCTACGGCAGCTACCGCGGCGGCGTGAAGCTGAACCTGGCCAAGTTCTTCAAGTTCACCGGCGCCATGCTGATAGTGGTCTCCGCGGGGCTGGTGATGACCGCTCTGCACACCGCCCACGAGGCCGGCTGGATCCTGTTCGGCCAGGCCCAGGCGCTGGATCTCAGCTCGATCGTGGCCCCGGGCTCCGTCCGGTCCTCGCTGTTCACCGGTGTGCTCGGCATCCAGCCGAAGCCGGTGGTGATCGAGGTGATCGGCTGGCTGGCCTACCTGATCCCGATGGCGCTGTACCTGTTCGGCCCGTCCCGCACCTCTCGCACCGGCACGCCGTCGCGCGCCGCCGACACGGTCTCGCCGGCCGGCGGCGTCCGCAGCCAGGCGTGACCACCACCGCCCGAACCACCGTTTCCGAAAGGCCGTCAGCATGCCCTCAGCTCCCCGTGCCCGCCACCTCGCCGTCGCCGGCGCCGTCTCGCTGGGCCTCGCGCTCACCGGGTGCTCCTCGGCCACCAGCAAGTCGGCCACCAGCAAGGACGCGGCCGGCGGCAAGGACGCGGCCGGCGGCCGCACCGACGCACGCACCGTCCGGGTCATCCTGAGCAACGACGGGTGCACCGCCGATCCCGCCACCATCTCGGCCGGCCCGGTCACGTTCACCCTGAAGAACGACGGCGGCTCATCGGTGTCAGAGGCCGAACTCGTGCTCGGCACGAAGATCCTGGGCGAGAAGGAGGGCCTGACCCCGGGGCTGTCCGGCAAGTTCTCCCTCGACCTCAAGCCAGGCAGGTACGAGATGTACTGCCCGCACGCCAAGACCGAGCGCAGCACCTTCATGGTCACCGGTTCGGGCAGCGCGACGTCCGGCGCGGCCGCGTTGCTCAAGCCGGCGACCAGTGGTTACCGCGACTATGTCCTGGGCAAGGCCACCGAATTCGTCGGCCTGACCGCGGCGTTCGCGGCAGCCGTCAAGGCCGGGGACGTGGCAAAGGCCAAGTCGCTCTACGCCAACGCCCGAGCGCCGTACGAGGCGATCGAGCCGGTGGCCGAGTCCTTCGGCGACCTCGACCCCGGCATCGACGCTCGCGCCGGTGATGTCCCGGCCGCGAGCTGGGGCGGCTACCACCGCATCGAGCAGCAGCTGTGGATGAAGAACAGCGCCACAGGCATGGCACCGGTGGCGGACGAGTTGCTCTCGGACGTCAAGACGCTCGTCGCCATGATCAAGACGAGCACCTACCAGCCGGCCGATCTGGCCAACGGAGCGACTGAGCTGCTCACCGAGGTCGGCAAGAACAAGCTCACCGGTGAAGAAGAGCGGTACTCCCGGACGGACCTCAGCGATATCAACGCGAACCTCGAGGGCTCACGTGCCGCATTCGACCTGCTCGTCCCGGCACTGAAGACCTCGGACCCGACACTGGTCTCCACGATCCAGAACCGGTTCGCCGACGTCAGCACCCTGATGAAGAAGCAGTCCGACGGCAAGGGCGGCTTCCGGCTCTACACCCGGCTGACCCCGGCCGAGGTACGTGCGTTGATGGTGGCGGTGGACGCTCTGGCGGAGCCGCTGTCCCGGGTCGGCGAGAAGATCGTCTCGATTCGGTAGCGCTCAGCCAGCCGGGATCACGCCGCATCGACCGAGAAGGAACGGGTCCTTGTCCAAGGGTTTCTCCCGCAGAGGCTTCCTCGCCGGAGCGCTGGGTACCGTCGCCGCCGCAGGCACGGGCGCGGCGCTGACCGGCTGCGAGTCCTCGTCCAAGGCCGCCGCGCCCGCACCCGCTGTCGTACAGTTCCGCGGCGCTCATCAGGCCGGCATCGCGACGCCGGCTCAGGATCGGCTCGCCTTCGCCGCCTTCGACGTGACCACGACGCGGCGCGCGGACCTGATCGACCTGCTCCAGCGCTGGACCGCGGCCGCGGAGAAGATGACCCGCGGCGAGCCGGTGGGGTCGGTCGAGGGAATCGAGGAGTCGGTGCCCGCCGACACCGGCGAGGCCACCGGGCTGGCGGCCGCGAACCTCACCATCACCATCGGATTCGGCCCTGGTCTGTTCGACGACCGCTTCGGTCTTGCGGGCCGCCGTCCCGAGGCGCTCCGGGAACTGCCCGCGTTCAAGGGTGACGAACTGGTGCCGCCCATCAGCGGTGGTGACCTCTGCATCCAGGCGTGTGCTGATGATCCCCAGGTTGCCTTCCACGCCGTGCGCAACCTGAACCGGATGGGCTTCGGGGTCACCGCGATGCGCTGGTTCCAGCTGGGCTTCGGGCGCACCTCATCCACGACCACGAGCCAGCAGACGCCCCGCAATCTGCTCGGCTTCAAAGACGGCACCAAGAACGTCAACGGTGACGACGCGCGCGATCTGAACGAGCACGTCTGGGTCGGCTCCGATACCGACCAGGCATGGATGAGCGGCGGCAGCTACCTGGTCAGCCGCAAGATCCGGATGGGCATCGAGTCCTGGGACCGCGACCGGATCGGTGACCAGGAGGCCGTCTTCGGACGGACGAAGGTCGAGGGCGCCCCGCTCACCGGCAAGCGCGAGCACGACGTCCCCGACCTGGCCGCGAAGGCCGCCGACGGCACCCCGGTGATCCCGGCGCACGCCCACATCCGGCTCGCGTCGCCCGACTCCAACGGCGGCGTGAAGATCCTGCGGCGCGGGTACTCCTTCACCGACGGGGTGGACCCGCTGACCGGTCAGCTGGACGCTGGGCTGTTCTTCATCTGCTTCCAGTCGGACCCGGCGACGGGTTTCGTCCCGGTGCAGCGCAACCTGGGTACTGACGCGCTCAACGAGTACATCAAGCACATGTCGAGCGGGGTCTTCGCCTGTCCACCCGGAGCGGCCGCCGGCGAGTACTGGGGCCAGCGGCTGTTCAGTTAGCTGTACCGACCGCAAGGCGCACCACCGGACCTCCTCCGCACTGAGCGAGACAGGCATGAGCGGATGGCACGAAAACCACCCACACACGAAAAAACCACTCACACATGCAAGAAGACCGGCCCGAATCGGACCGGTCTTCTTCGCTATGTGCAGCCGGCCGGCTTGCGCGCCGGTCTCGCTGTGCGGTGGTGTTGCTCAGTCAGGCAGTCCCGCGGCGGCGCCGGGAGTGGGCTGGCTCTCGTCCAACCGCTCCGACTCGTCCAGGATTGCGGCGTCAAGCTCACGGAGCTTGGGCGCGTACTCGCGGCCGTGGTGAGCACAGAACAGCAGCTCACTGCCGGCCGGCAGGGTGACGCGCACATATGCCTGCGCGCCACAGCGGTCGCAGCGATCCACTGCGGTCAGTGGCTCGACGGTCAAGGTGCTTGTCACTCGTCCCTCGTTTTCTGCGAAGTGCTCGCGATCGTCGCACGGGCTCGGGGTCTCAACCGGTTCAGAGACTTATCGTGTCCGCTCGTTACATACAACCAGCTGAGGCGCGCCGTAGTTCCTGCACGGCTTCAATTGACCACTATTTCGCCGGGAGCGAACGGCATAGCCTCCGCCGACCAGAGCGGAGCGACGACGGTCACAGCATGGCCATCAGCCGCTCGCGACGAGCCTCGAGCAGCTCGATCGACGCCGACGCCGACGGGGGGCCCGGCACGGCGCTGCGCAGCTCGGCGTGCAGCACGCCGTGGGGCTTGCCGGTGCGGGCCGACAGCACCGAGATGAGCCGGTTGACCTCGCGCCTCAGATCGGCAGCCGCTCGCCAACCGCCACCACCGTTGGCGATGCCTGAGCGGGCGGCCATGTCATCGACCGGGCCGACGTCCATCGGCAGCGGAGTGACCGGCTCTAGTCGCCGTGATCGGGTCGCCCGCTTGCGCAGCTCGCCGTCGCGCTGGGCCAGCAGCGCGGCCATCTGCTCGGGTGACAGCAGGCCCGGCAGACCCAGGAAGTCCTCGTCCTCGGCGCCAGGAACGGGGGTGGCGTCCGGAGTGACCGCCTTGCCGCCGTGCAGCACATGGGCGAACTGGGCCTCGGCCTCGAGCGCCTCCCATTCCTGCAGCAGCACCGACTCGGCCCGCTCGGGTTGCTCCTCGGGCAGCTCGTCGACGAGGTCCAGGGACTCCGAGGACTGGGCCGGTGGCGGCAGCACGTGGTTGCGGTCGTTCTCCAGCTCGGCGGCGAGCGTGAGCAGCGGTCGTACGGCGGGCAGGAACACCGTCGCGGACTCGTGCCGGCCGCGGGCGCGCACCACCCGGCCTACCGCCTGGGCGAAGAACAGGGGCGTGCGATAGCTGGTGAGCCAGGCCAGGCAGGCGGCTCGCGGCACGTCGACGCCCTCGGACACCATCCGGACGCAGACCGCGATGCGCGCGCCACCGGCACCGAACTCGGCAATCCTCTTGCTGGCCTTGGGATCATCGGACAGGATCAGGTACGGCTTCTCGCCGGTCACCCGTTCCACGATGGCGGCGTAGGCACGCGCGTCCTCCTGGTCAGAGGCGAGCACCAGCCCGGCCGCGTCCGGCATGCCCGATTCCCGCAGCTGGGTGAGCCGCTCGTCCATCGCCGCGATGACGTGCGGAACCCAGTCGCCCTTGGGGTCCAGCGCGGTCCGCCAGGCGGCCTGCTCGGTGGACTTGGTGCCGGCCTCGGTCAGCGACGCCGCGATCACCTCACCGGCCGAGTTCCGCCATCGCGAAACCCCGGTATAGGCGGCGAACACCACCGGCCGGACCACCTGGTCGCGCAGCGCCTCGCGGTAGCCGTAGCTGAAGTCCGCGGTGGACACCAGGCCGCCCTCGCCGTCCGGCTCGTACCGGACGAACGGGATGCGCTCGCCGACCTGGGTACGGAACGGCGTGCCGGTGAGGCACAGCCGGCGGCTGACGCTGTCGAACGCGAAGCCGACCGCGTCGCCCCAGGACAGCCCGTCCCCGGCGTGGTGGATCTCGTCGAGAATCACCAGGCTCCGTCTCGCGGTCGCCCGGGCGGCATGCAGGGTGGGCTTGCCCGCGACCTGGGCGTAGGTGGTGACGTAGCCGTGCAGGTCAGCCGGAACGGGGCCGACCGCATTGCTCAGCGTCGGGTCGAGGGCGATACCGACCCGTTCCGCGGCTTCGGCCCACTGGCTGCGCAGGTGGTCCGTGGGAGCTACCACGATGAGCCGGTCGATGGCTCGACGGCTCAGCAGACCCACCGCCAGGCTCAGCGCGAACGTCGTCTTGCCCGCCCCGGGCGTGGCTGTGACCAGGAAGTCGCGGTGCGTCTCGGTCTCGTACTTGGCCAGCGCCTCACGCTGCCACAGGCGCAGCCGGGTAGTACCCGGGCGTCGTTCTGACACTCGACGCCGCCCCCTTCAACGTTCAGTTCCGTGCGATCCCCCGCCGTACTGACTGGCGACCGGTTCAGCCAGGTTAACCGCCGCCGCCGACAGTCCACCGGATCAACCCGCTCGGGTGTGAGATTGCCCCCGGCGCGTCGGCGTGGTCGACTCGACCACCGACCTGATCCTCAAGATCGGGGCCGCCGGTGCCGATGTCGTCACGTTCCACCGCGACGGCGTGTCCCAGGTGCGGCCGCACAGCTTCGCTGGGCAGACTCTCATCCTGTGATCAGCCAGCGCGGGGTGGGAAGGCTGGCCATCCGCACCGTCTCCAGCGCGTGGAACCACCGGGTGCTGGGGCTGTCGGCGGAGGCTGCGTTCTGGCAACTGCTGTCGCTGCCCTCGCTGTTCCTCGGGATGCTCGCCGCGCTGGGCTACTTCTCGGAGTGGGTGGGACCCGACGCCGTCGGCCGGGTCCGCGAGAACCTGCTCACCGGCTTCTCCCGCGCGTTCAGCCCGCAGGTGGTGGACCAGCTCATCGCGCCGGTGGTCAACCAAGTTCTCCGGGAAGGCCGCGCCGACGTCATCTCGGTCGGTTTCGTGCTCGCCCTATGGGCCGGTTCGTCGGCGACGGCCACGTTCGTCAACACCATCACCATCGCGTACGGCATGCGGGACCTGCGCGGGGCGGTGCGCAGCCGGTTGCTGGCGCTCGGGATCTACCTCGGCTCTATCCTGGTCGGCGTCATCGTCCTGCCGGCACTCGTACTGGGCCCGACGGTGCTGCCCCGGCTGTTTCCGGCCCAGGCGCGACACGCCGCGGACCGGGTGATCAGCGACGCCTACTGGCCCGCGGTGATGCTGCTGCTGTTGCTCGGGCTGACCAGCCTGTACCACCTGGCGCCGCCACGCCGGCTGCCGTGGCGCCGGGGGGTACCGGGAGCGCTGTTGGCCATGGTGATCTTCCTGGCCGGCTCGGCGGGGCTACGTGAGTACATCTCGTTCATCGTGGCGCACAACCACGCGTACGGAACGCTGGCCGCCCCGATCGCCGCGCTGCTGTTCTTCTTCCTGCTGGCGCTGGGCGTGCTGCTCGGCGCGGAGTTCAATGCCGAGATCGAGAAGAGCTCACCGACGACGCGAGCAACCCGCGGCCGGGCCCGGGGCTGGCAGCGGCTCGAGGACGGTCAGGAACCGCCGCCGGCCGGTATCGACTCGTAGATCTCCTTGCATTGCGGGCACACGGGCGAACCCGGCTTCGCGGCTCGGGTCACCGGAAAGACCTCGCCGCACAGCGCTTCGACCATGGTGCCGAGGACGGCGCTCTCGGCGACCTTGTTCTTGCGCACGTAGTGAAAGACCTGCTCGTCGGAATCGGAGTCGGCCGTCTTCGGGGCGTCAAGGGTCTGCGTAGTCACGCCTGCAATTGTGCCACCCGGTGTCCGGCGCGGACTAGATGTCGATGATCGTCGGTTCCGGCGGCCGGCCCGTGGAGTTCTCGGCGTCCCGCTGCTGCCCGGGCCGGGGCGGCGCGCCCGGATCTTGCTGGGCGGTGCTGCCGGGCAGTAGCTCCCGCTGGGCGTCGCCACCCTGGACGAACCTGCGGAACTGTAGCTCCTTCTTCGGCGGCCGGTCATTGGCGATCAACACCGCCGCCCACGGGAGCACGGCGGCCGCGGCGACGAAGGCAGCCGCCAGCCAGCCGGACAGCTGAAAGGTGCTCGCCGCGCCGACGATGCATGCCGCGCGCAGGGTCATCATCACCAGGTAGCGCTTGCGCCGGTGGTCGAACTCGTCATCCACGTTGACCGGCGCCTCGGTGATGAGGACGGGCCGATCGTCAGGGTGTCTCGAAGGGAGCACGTGACCATGGTGCCACCGTTGGGCCCGGTTTGCTGTGCCCCGCACAAGCCTGGAGCGCGACCGGCCAGCCGTCGGTTCGCCTGCCGTGCGGACTCGGGCACGATAGAGCCGTGCCCGTACCCACGCTCGTGCTTTTGCATGGCCAGCCGGACTCCTCGGCGAGCTTCTGGTCGCTGCGGCGCGAGCTGACCGCCCGGCTTCCCGCCACCGTCCGGATCGTTGCCCCGGACCGTCCCGGCTATGGCGCCAACCCGGCCTCCGCGACAGATTTCGCGGGCAACGTCCGGTGGCTGAGGCGCTGGCTGGACGAGATCGACGCGGGGCCGGTGGTGCTGGCCGGGCACAGCTGGGCCGGCGGGATGGCCGCGCTCGCCGCGGCCGAACCGGATGAGGACCGGGTGCGCGGGCTGGTCCTGATGGCCTCGGTCGGACCCGGCTGTCTGATCACCAGCGACCCGATCCTCGCCTTTCCCGTCCTCGGCGAGGTGCTCGCCTACGCCACTCTCGGGCTTGCACAGCCGCTGGTGAAGCGCAAGGTCGCCTCCGTCATCCTCCGGGGGCAGGACGAGGCCGACCGCCCGTACGCCCGGGCGAGTGGGCTGGCCATGGGCAAGCGTCCCGTCTGGCGCAGTTTTCTCACCGAGCAGCGGGCGTTGATGCGCGAGCTCGCCACCATCAATTCCTGCCTCGGCCGCATCAAGGTGCCCACCCAGGTCTTCAGCGGCACCGCGGATTCCATGATTCCCGAGCGCACCCCCATCGCCCTGGTGGACGCGATCCCCGACGCGGTCGCCGTGCGCATCGAGGGCGCCCACGACCTGCAGCTGCGCCGGCCCATCGCGGTCGCCGAAGCCATGGCCCCGTTCGTCACCGAGCTGCTGGAGTGAGCATGACCCAGCCCGTGTTCGCGCCCGACGTGATCGCCGCACTGCGCCAGGCACTGCGCCGGGACTTCGGCTCCGCGGCGGTCGCCGAAGCCCTCGGAACGGGCGGCGAGGCAGCGCTGTCCCGGAGCGACCTCAGCGCCGTCAATCGGCTGACCCGCGGCGGCTCGCCGACCGAGACCTGGATCCGGCTGTTCGTGCTGGGCCTGCCGGTGTCCACCGACGACGCCGGTGCGGCGCTGCGTCCGTTGAGCGTCGAGGCGGCGCTGGCCGCTGGCCTGCTGGAGCCCGTCACGGAAACGGCCGGCTCGAACGACCGCGTGCGCGCGGCCCTGGATGTCCGGCCGTACTCCGAGGTGGACGGCCCGGACTGGTGGGTGGTGTCAGACCTCGGCTCCGACGTCCGGCCCGGCCGGCTCGACCCCGAGCACGTCCTGGGCATCGGCTCGGCGGCCACCACGCTGGCCCAGTGCACCGTCCGCTCTCCGGTCGCCCGCGCGCTGGACATCGGCACCGGCTGCGGGGTTCAGGCGCTGCACCTGTCCCGGCACAGCGGCGCGGTTACGGCCACCGATCTCAGCACCCGCGCGCTGGGCCTCGCGGCCACCACCGCCGCGCTCAACGAGCTGGCCTGGGACCTTCGGCAGGGCTCGCTGCTGGAGCCGGTCGCCGGTGAGCGCTTCGACCTGATCGTGTCCAACCCGCCCTTCATCGTCGGCCCCGGGTTCGCCCCCGGCCGGGACGGCTACACCTACCGCGACAGCGGGATGGCGGCCGACTCGGTGTCGGCGTGGCTGGTCCGGAGGCTGCCCGGGTTGCTGACCGAGGGTGGCACCGCGCAGTTGTTGGCCAACTGGGCGCTCACCGGGGACGAACCCTGGCAGGACCGCCTCGCCGGCTGGCTGCCCGGCACCGGTTGCGAGGCGTGGGTGTGGCAACGGGAGGTCACGGACCCGGGTGAGTACGTGTCGCTGTGGCTGCGCGACGCCGGCGAGCGTCCCGGCACCGAGAGCTGGCGGGCGCGCTATGACCGGTGGCTGGATTGGTTCACCGATGCGGGCGTGCTCGGTGTCGGCATGGGCCTCGTAAGCATGCGCCGCACCGGTGCCGCACGCACCGAGGTGGTGTGCGAGGACGTGCCGCAACCGTACGAGCGGCCGGCCGGTGCCGAGATCGAGGGCTGGTTCGCGCGCAGGTTCTGGTTGCGGGGCTCCGGCCGGGACGGTCTGCTCGGCGCCCGGCTACGGGTGGACGCCGACCTGATCCAGACCACGCACGCGCTGATCGGCGCTGAGGGCTGGCAGCCGGCGCTGGTGCAGCTCCGGCGCTCGCACGGCATGCGCTGGGAACTGGAGGTGGACGAGGCGGTGTCCGGCCTGGTCGCGGCCTGCGACGGCACCGCGACTCTCGGTGTGCTGCTGAGCGTGATCGCCTCCGCCGTGTCTGCTCCTCTCGCCGATGTGATCACCGCCCTGACACCGGTCGTGGTCGACCTGATCGAGCGCGGTTTTGTCGCTCCCAATGATCTTCCGACGCCGGAACCGTTGACAGCGCTGGATCATCTCCCGGCGGTTCAGGGCTGAGATGCGTGCGTTGGTGCAGCGGGTCAGCGAGGCGTCGGTGTCCGTGGACGGGGTCGTGCTCGGCGGGATCGGGGGCGGCCTGCTGGTGCTGGTGGGGGTCACCCACAGCGACGACGATCAACGTGCCGGCGCGCTCGCGCGCAAGGTGGCGGGTCTGCGGATTCTGCGCGACGGATACCGGGACGAGACCGCCGCCGAGGTCATCGGGGCACCGTTGCTGGTGATCAGCCAATTCACGCTGTACGGCGACACGACGTCCGGACGGCGGCCCAGCTGGCAGGCCGCGGCACCCGGATCGGTCGCCGAACCGCTGGTGGACAGCTTCGTCGGGGCCCTGCGGGGCCGTGGCCTGACGGTCCGAACCGGCCGATTCGGTGCCCTGATGGCCGTGCGGAGCGTCAACGACGGGCCGATGACCCTGCTGCTGGAAGTTTGATCACGCGGCTCTTTATCCGGCTCCGGGGGATCTTGGACCCTTTGCGGCAATGCGCCGCCGATTCAAAGCTGGCGCACATCCCATCAGGGAACAACCCCGGGAACGAATCGTTATAGCAGTTGGGAGAAAATATCCCCATCAGCGGACGGGAACCATCGTGACGCAGCCAGCAGCGAAAACCACCACCACTTCGAAGCGCCGGACCTCGGCTTCACATACCCTTCCTGGCCACCGGGCCACGCGCTCCACGGTTGGAGCAACCAGCACGTCAGCAGCACCGCTGGACATGGACGCGCTCACCGGCGGACAGGTCGAAGAGACCAACCCGGTAGAGGCGACCGCCGACCTCGACGAGGTTGTGCAGGCCGCCGACCTGGTCCGGTCCTACCTGAACGAGATCGGCAAGGTATCGCTGCTCACCGCCGTCGAAGAGGTCGAGCTCTCCAAGCGGATCGAGGCCGGCCTCTATGCTTCGCACTTGATTTCCGAGAGCAAGCGAATACCGCTGGGTCAGCGCCGTGAGCTGCAGGCCCTGGTGGCCGACGGCGAGCGTGCCAAGGACTTGCTGCTCCGAGCGAACCTCCGGCTGGTGGTGTCGCTCGCGAAGCGCTACACCGGTCGCGGCATGCCGTTCCTGGACCTCATCCAGGAGGGCAACCTGGGCCTGATCCGGGCAGTCGAGAAGTTCGACTACACCAAGGGCTTCAAGTTCTCGACGTACGCGACCTGGTGGATCCGGCAGGCAATCAGCCGGGCCATGGCCGACCAGTCCCGGACGATCCGGCTCCCCGTCCACCTGGTCGAGCAGATCAACAAGATGCAGCGGATGCGTCGCGAACTCGGTCAGAGCTTGGGCCGCGACGCCACCGACGCCGAGCTCGCGAGCGAGCTGGACGTGACGGTCGAGCGGCTGCACGAACTCGTCGACCACGCCCGCGACCTGGTCAGCCTCGATCAGACGGTCGGCACCGACGAGGACTCCTCGCTGGGTGACTTCATCGCCGACAGTGAGGCCACCAAGCCCACCGAGGCGGTCGAGTTCGACCTGATGCGGCGCCAGCTGGCCGAGATCCTCAACTCTCTCGAGCCGCGGGAGGCAGCCGTGGTCCGGTTGCGGTACGGCCTGGCCGACGGCAACCCGCACACCCTGGACGACATTGCCCGCAAGTTCAGCCTGTCCCGAGAGCGGATCCGCCAGATCGAGCGCGAGACGATGGCCAAGTTGCGGCACCCGTCTCGTGCGCAGTCGCTCCGCGACTACCTGGACGCGTGACCTGCGACCGCCTGACCTGCGACCGCACGATCCGCGCCACCTGATGTATAGGACACAGCCACATCCATTGCGACACGGCGAAACGCCCCGGCACGAGCACCACGCCGGGGCGCTTCGCCGTGCCTGCGGTAGAGACGCGCCTACGGTAGAGGACGTGGACCCTGTCTCGGCGCTGCGCCGCATAGCCTTTCTGCTGGAGCGCTCCCAGGCGCCGACCTACCGCGTCAAGGCGTTCCGGACGGCGGCAAGAGTCGTACTGGAGCACGCCGGCGAGCTCGAGGATCGGGTTCTCGCCGGCACGCTGTCGGAGCTGACCGGCATCGGCGCGGTCACCGGCACGGTCATCACCGAGGCGGTCGGCGGCGCGACACCCGACTATCTCGCCGCCCTGGAAGCCGGTGCCGGCGAGGTGACGCCGCTCGGCGAGCAGGGGCAGATCTTGCTGGCCGCCCTGGCCGGTGACCTGCACAGCCACTCCGACTGGAGCGACGGCGGCAGCCCGATCGAAGAGATGGCCGTGACCGCCCTGGAGCTGGGGCACCAGTATCTCGCGCTGACCGATCATTCGCCCCGGCTGACGGTGGCCCGCGGGTTGACGGCCGACCGGTTGATCAACCAGCTCGATGTGCTGGCCGCACTCGCTCCAAGGCTCGGTGGGTTCCGGCTGCTCAGCGGCATCGAGGTCGACATCCTCGATGACGGCGGTCTGGACCAGACCGACGAGCTGCTCGGTCGGCTGGACATCGTGGTCGCGTCGGTGCACTCGAAGCTCGCTATGGACCCGGACACCATGACCGGGCGGATGATCCAGGCGGTGCGCAATCCCCGGACGAACATTCTCGGCCACTGCACGGGGCGGCTGCTCGGCGGTAAGAAGCGTGCCCAGAGCACCTTCGACGCCGACGCCGTGTTCGCCGCCTGCGCCGAGCATGGGGTCGCCGTCGAGATCAATTGCCGTCCGGAGCGCTTGGACCCGCCCACCGAGCTGCTGGGCCGGGCGGTGGCCGCGGGGTGCCTGTTCAGCGTGGACACCGACGCCCACGCGCCCGGCCAGCTGGACTGGCAGGCCTTCGGCTGTGAGCGGGCCGCCGCCTGCGGCGTGCCGATGGACCGTATCGTCAACAGCTGGCCGGTGGACCGGCTGCTGGAGTGGGCGCGATAGTCCGCGAGGTCATGTTCCAGCCCGGCCCTCGAGTTTCAGCCGGTGGCGACAGGTCGCTCCGGGTCGGTGATCCACTCGCTCCACGAACCCGGATACAGGACCGCCTCGATGCCGGCCAGCTCCATCGCCAGCGCGGTGTGAGCGGCGTTCACCCCGGAGCCGCAGTAGACCCCCACCGGAGCCTGGCCGTCGATGCCCGCCTCGCCGAAACGCCGCCGCAGCGCCGCGGCCGGCTTGAAACGCCCGGAGCTCATCGCGTTGCCGGTCGTCGGCACGTTCAGCGCGCCAGGGATGTGCCCGGCCACCGGGTCCATCGGCTCGACGTCGCCCCGGAAGCGCTCCGGGGCACGGACGTCGACCAGCCTTCCCTGCTCGGCCCAGGCCCGCGCGGTGTCGGCGTCGAGCACCGGCAGCGTCCCTGGCCGCACCGTCATCGGCTCTGGCCGGTGAGCGTCCTGCCGACTGTCGGCCTCGTTGTCGGTGCCTGCTCGGGTGCCGGCCTGGGCTCCAGGGAGTTCGGTCTCGACCGGCTGGTCGGCCTCGACCCAGGCGGTGAACCCACCGTCGAGGACGCGCACCTGCCGCACGCCCGCCCAGCGCAGCACCCACCACGCCCGTGCCGCCGCGACCGAGGAGCCGCCGTCATAGACGACCACCTCGGACCGCGGTGTGATGCCCCAGTCAGTGAAGCGGGACTGCAGGCGCGCGGGATCCGGCAGCGGGTGCCTGCCACCGTCACCCGGCGAGTCAGCCAGGTCGGCGTCCAGGTCGCACCACCGAGCGCCGGGGATACGACCGGTCAGGTAGGCCGGGTACTGCGACGGGCCGCCCAGCTGCCACCGCACGTCCAGTAGGACCAGATTGTCAGCGTTGGCTTGCAGCCCGATCAACTGTTGCGCGCTCAGCAGGGCTCGGTGGGAATCTTCGCTCATGCCCACGGTTCTAACATGGACTGCGGCAGCACGCTCGGGCGGCGTCCATCCGGCACGAGCGCGACGCGCACCGGCGGCAGTGGAGAGGTCGGCACGTGAACCACCACCATAGCGACTTGATCGACACGACAGAGATGTACCTGCGCACCATCTACGAGCTCGAAGAAGAGGGGGTCACTCCGCTGCGAGCCCGGATCGCCGAGCGACTGAGCCAGTCCGGTCCCACCGTGAGCCAGACCGTGGCGCGGATGGAGCGGGACGGGCTGGTGCACGTCGAGACCGACCGACACCTGCAGCTGACCCCGCACGGCAGGCAGCTGGCCGTGTCCGTGATGCGCAAGCACCGGATCGCCGAGCGGCTGCTGCACGACGTGATCGGCCTTGAGTGGGACCAGTTGCACATCGAGGCCTGCCGCTGGGAACACGTCATGAGTGACGACGTGGAGCGCCGGATCGTGGCGATGCTGGACGGGCCGCTCGTCTGCCCGCACGGAAACCCCATTCCTGGCCTGGCGGACCTTGGCGTGTCGGTCGGGAACGACGACTCGGCCGCGGAGCTGCTGCCGACGCTGGCGGCCAGCGCCACCGTCGCCGTCACCACGGTCCGGGTGGAGCGGATCAGCGAGCTGCTGCAGCCCGATGCCGCCCTGATGCGACGGCTGTCGGCGGCGGGACTCACCCCGGGCCTGTCGGTGGCGGTGACCCGGGGGCCCACCGGGCTGTCGGTGTCCGGCGGTCCGGAGTCGACGCTCGTGCTCGACGAGGTGGCCGAACACATCTTCGTGTCGATTCCTGTCTGATCGCGAGGTCATTGCTGTGCACCCAGCAGGTCGGGGTCGCGCAGCGCCGGGGTGCTCCGCGGATCCATGCCCCGCTGCACGGCGGTGACCAGCAACAGCGCGGCGGAGTAGTTCGGGTCTGACTCGAGCGCCCGCTCGGCGGCCATCACGGCCAGCGTCCCGTTGCCGGCGCGCCACTGGGCCCAGCCGTAGAGGAACAGCGGCGCGGCGTCGTAGGGCGCAGGCAGCCGGATGTGCAGCTCGTGCAGCAGCTCGGTGGCGTCGAGGGACTGGTCATCGATCGCCAGCCACATGGCGTCCCGCACCCCCAGGTCGCTCAGCGCCACGCCGAAACGGGCGAGCTGCTTGTGCGACAGCGGCCGGACGGTGGTACGCCGCCGCCCAGGAGTGGCTGCTGAGGGAGCCACCGCCGAGGATGCGCCCGGCGCCATTCCTTCCGCGGCTGATCGGTCCGGCGCTGGTTCGTCCGGCGCTGGTTCGTCCGGCGCTGGTTCGTCCGGCGCTGGTTCATCGGTCCACGCGCGCTGACGTGCGCGCTCGGCCGCCGTGCGGAACGCGGCGGTGTCGGACTTCCGCAGCCGGCCCAGCCCGTGCGCCAACGCCGCCCGCGCGACCCGGTGCTCGGCTTCGGCAAGGTCCGGTTCCACGGCGGCCCGTTCGTCCGGGCTCAGGCCGGCCAGCGTCGCCGAGACCGCTGCCCGATCGGGCAGCGCCACCAGGCCGGCGAAGGTGGCCTGCGCCGCGGACGGGGAGCAGCCGAGCGCGCGCCGGGTTCCCTCCGGCGGGCAGCAGCTCGGCTTGTCACAGCACAGCGACCACCAGTGCTCGTCCGAGGCGACCAGCACGTCGAGCACCATGATGGCGGCGGCGCGCAGCACGGTGGACACGGCGGCGGCCAGGGCCTGCAGCTCGCCGCTGTCACGAGGATCGCCGGTGCAGTGGGTGAACACCACGACGGCCGCCGAGGTCGCATCGGCGTGCCTGAGCGACTCCACCAGCGGCTCGAACACCTCGGCATCAACCGGCGACTGGGGCAGGTCGACGCGCATGGTCACCTGCACGCGCTGCGGCCGGCCGGCGCCTTCGGGATCGGTGAAGCCGATCAGGACGAGGCTCTCGACCGGATGAAAGCCGATCAGGTACGGAACGGTCTCGATCAGGTCTCCAGGATCGCTGATCCGGATTTGCGGTACGTCACAGAAGGTCATGCGGACCAGCCTCTGCGCGCTACTCCCCCGGTGGCTCCATGTGAACCAACTTGTGGACAGCAAGGGCGTCGTCCACAGCCGCAGGAACAGGCCGCCCTCAGAGTGGGTTCTGCCGCCAGGTCTGGGCGGTCATGGTGAGCCCGTCGGCCGTCTCCTCGTTGCGCTCGGCCAGGCTGCGCTCGCGATCCCCGTCCCGGCCCGGCTCAGCGGTCTCGCGCCGTCCGGTGGCGATCACCCGGAAGAAGGCTGCCGCGCGCTCCAGCGCGACCGCGAAGTCGCCCACATAGGCACCGTGCAGCACCGCGTCCGCCAGTGCCTCGATCGCCGCCGGATCGGCCGCCTCCGAAACGCCGGCCACCACCTCGTCCACCGGCGCGTAGTGCCGGCCGGCTCGCCACAGCCGGGTTACCTCATCACCGTTGCTCTGACACCAGCGGCGCAGCAGGTACAGCGCCCACAGCGCGCCGGGAAGACTGGACGGCTGTTCCTGGCGCCATAACTCGGCGAGGGTGTCCAGGCCCACCCGGTCGGCCAGGTCCACCAACGAGTCGCCCTGCCCGGAGCGGCCGTGCGTGATCACGGCAGCCGCGGTCGCCGCCGCGAGCTCCGCGCGCGCGAACGGCTCGACCTCGGCGGCGGCTCCGGCGAGGGCAGCCAGATCGGGTCGCCTGATCGGACGGTGCGGACGATCGAATTCGGACACGGGTCCAGGGTAAAGGGAACCGGCGACAGCGTCCCCAGCGCCGCGCAGGGGTCGAAAGAGCGCTCAGTTGTCGGTAAACTAGGTATCGGCGTCGGCCCGATCCATGGCCCCCGGTCCCACATTTGCCGCCACGAGCGGCCGTTTGCCGTGAGGCGACCTGGCGGGTCGGCGTCACTTTATTCTGCGCTGAGCGGACCTCTGCGCTCGATGATGGGCAGCTCTACCGATGGGCAGCTCGATGATGGGCAGGCAGATGAGTTCGGGCGACGGCTGGACGACCTGCGGCGCGGGACATCGCCACTGGGGCCTGTTCGGAGCGGCCGGCCTGCTCGTCACCGGCCGGACCGCCGCCGGAGTGACCGAGGTCGTGCTGCAGCACCGCGCGCCATGGACGCATGAAGGCGACAGCTGGGGCGTTCCCGGCGGGGCCCGCGACAGGGACGAGGACGCCGTGACCGCCGCGCTTCGGGAGGCCAAGGAAGAGGCTGACCTCGATCCCTCCGATGTCGATCCACTCGGCCTCTACATCGATGATCACGTCGGCTGGTCCTACACGACGGTCGTCGCCCGGCCGACCAGGACGCTGACGCCGGTCGCCGCCAACACCGAAAGCCTGTCGATGCGCTGGCACCCCGTCGCGACGGTGGACCGGCTTCCGCTGCACCGGGGCTTCGCCGCGACCTGGACGCACCTGAAGGACGTCCCGCCACCGCTGTACCTGATCGTGACGAGCGTGGCCGGGTCCGATCCGCTGCTGAGTCAGCTGCCCCGGTCCGGTGTCTCGGCCCAGCGGCTTCCCGACGGCGTGCGCGGTGGCGGGCTGAGCCGGCTGCTGCCCAGGATCGTCCGCGTCGGTGATGCCGAGGATGCCGCCGCGGTCGCCGACGCCCACACGTCCCGCGGTCAGGTCCTGCTGGTGCGCGGACGCGAGGAGCTGAGCCGGCTCGTGTGATGCCCGCCGCCCATCACGGCGCGCGCACCGGCTAGCGTTGTCCGGTGCGAATCCTGCTGCCGCCCAGTGAGGCCAAGAATCCCGGCGGCCGCGGGCGTGCGCTGGCCGGCCGCAGCCGGCGGACCCCGCTCGACGACGTCCGCGACCTCGTCTACGCCCGGCTGGCCGACCTGCTCGACACGGACGGCGCCCCGGCAGCACTGCTGCTGCCGCTCTCGTCCGCCGGCCACGCCCTCGCCGCCAATCGCAGCATCCTGCGCAGCGCGACCATGCCCGCAATCGAGCGCTACAGCGGCGTGGTCTACCACGGGCTGGCGCTGAGCGGGCTCAGCGAGGCGGCGCGTGCCACCGCCGGTCGCGAGGTCCTCATCTTCTCCGGCCTGTTCGGCGTGCTCCGCGGCAACGATCCGATCCCGGCCTACCGGGTGCCGGCGAAGGCAAGCCTGCCTGGCATCGGCGTACTGGCCACCTTCTGGCGCCGGCACCTTCCCGACTTGATCCCGCCGCTACTGGGCAAGCGGCGGCGGGGGTTGGTGGTCGATCTGCGCTCCAGCGACTACGCGGCCATGTGGCAGCCCGGACGGAGCCCGGAGCCCGCCACCCGCACGGTCAGCGTCCGGGTGCTGTCCACCAAGCCGGACGGCACGCTGGGCGTCATCTCGTACAACTCCAAGCTCGCCAAGGGCAAGCTGGCCGCTGCCCTGTTGGAGCGACGGGCCGCCGGTGGCCGCGTCGAGGACCCGGCCGATGTCGCAGCAGCCTGGGCATCGGTCGGCGGCAAGGACGTGATTCCACGCACGATGGGGGCGGGAACCACCCTGGATTTGATCGCCTGATCGGCGCCTGAGGCTGGCCTGTAACGATCGAGTCACGAACCGGCCACCACCCGGCATCGGTCGCACCCCGGTGGGCGGACCGGTTTACCCCTGAGCCAGTATCGACCCATGCGATTGGACCATCTCTCCTACGCAGCGGGATCAGAAGGCCTTGCCTCGTGTGTACAGCGGCTCGGTTCTCAGCTCGGCGCCGGTTTCAGCGACGGTGGCCTGCACCCCCGCTTCGGAACGCGCAACTTCGTCCTGCCGCTGTCCGGCGGCGTGTACCTCGAGGTCGTCGAGGCGCTGGACCACCCGGCCGTCGACGCCGCCCCCTTCGGGCGCGCGGTCAAGGCCCGTTCGCAAGCCGGCGGTGGCTGGCTCGGCTGGGTCGTCGGGGTGGCCGACCTTCCCACGGTGGAGCAGCGACTCGGCCGCGGCGCGGCCCCGGGACATCGCCGGCGACCGGACGGCTATGACCTGCGCTGGAAGCAGATCGGCATCATGGACACCGCCAACGACCCGGAGCTGCCGTGGTTCATCCACTGGGAGTCCGACAAGGAACAGCACCCGGCCGCGCGGGGCGGCACGGTGAACCTCGAACGACTCGACATCGCCGGTGACCGCGACACCGTGGCCGGTTACCTGGGCGAGGCCGCGACCAAGGAGTTGCACGACCTGAACGTCAAATGGCTTCCGCTCGAGGACCATGACGGCGAGCCCGGGATTGTCGCGGCACACTTCACCACCGCGCGCGGCGTCGTCGTCATCGACTGACTTTCCGCCGGGCGCCACCGACGGTGCCGGAACCGATCTATCCGCCCGGGTGGATGACCGTGATGCCGGTCGGGCTGCCGGTGCTCATCGCGGCCAACGCGGCCGGAGCGCTCCCGAGACCGATCCTGGTGGTGACGAGCCGGTCGGGTCGCACGGCTCCGGAGCGGACCAGCTCCAGCATCGCCGGATAGCTGTGCGCCGCCATGCCGTGACTGCCGAGCCAGGCAAGCTCCCGGAACGCCAGCACGGACAGGTCCAGCGTGAGCGGTTCCACCAGCAGGCCGAGCTGCACATGCCGGCCGCGCGGTCGCAACGCCAGCAACGCCGACTGGACCACCGACTGCGATCCGATGGCATCGATGCTCACCTGGGTTCCGCCGCCGGTCAGCTCGCGGATCCGCTCCACCACCGTGTCGCCCGCGAGCAGCGTATGGCTGGCACCGTGCTCGGCGGCGAGTTCGAGGGCCGCGGGGTTGACATCCACCGCGATGACCCGAGCGCCGGTCGCGGCGGCGATCATGGTGGCCGACAGGCCGACCCCGCCGCAGCCGAAGACGGTGACCCACTCGCCGGGACGCACGTCGGCCACCGCCGTCACCGCCCGGTGCGCGGTGGCGAACCGGCAGCCCAGGCCCGCGGCGGTGTCGAAGTCGAGTTCGTCGGGCAACCGGACCAGGTTCACCTCGGCGTTCGGGACGGCGACGTACTCGGCGAAGGAGCCCCAGTAGTTGAAGCCGGGCTGCTGCTGCTCGGTGCAGACCTGGTGCTGGCCGGCGCGGCACTGCTCGCACCGCCCGCAGGCGCAGATGAACGGCACGACCACCCGCTCCCCCACCCGCCAGCCGTGCACGCCGGAACCCACTTCGGCGATGACGCCCGCCAGCTCGTGACCGGGTACGTGCGGCAGCGAGACGTCGGAGTCGTGACCCTGCCAGGCATGCCAGTCGCTGCGGCACAGCCCGCTCGCCTCAACCCGCAGGACCACACCGCCCGCGGCAGCCGATGGTGGGGCCACCTCGGCGATCGTCGGTACGACGCCGAATTGCGTTATCAGCACAGCGCGCATCGGCTCAGCCGACCGGTTGGCGCAGGCGCGCGATGTCGGGATGACCGGCGAGCGCCTGTAGCTGCAACAGACACCACGGCGACAGCGGAGCCGGCGTCTCACCTGCCAGTACGGCGGCGAAGTCGGTCCACAGGTAGTCCGCCACCTCGGTGGGTTCGGCAGCAGGCTCGCCACTCACCCGAACCCCGAACACCGGGCAGATCTCGTTCTCGACGATGCCGTCGAGCTCCGCGCGGTAGCGGAAGTCGGGCAGCAGGTCGATGATCTCGTCGGCGGTGAGACCGAGTTCGAAGTCCAGCCTGCGGCGCAGCGCGTCGCGAAAGGACTCGGCCGGCAGCGGATGGCCACAGCAACTGTTCGTCCAGGTACCGGGCCAGGTCACCTTGGACAGGGCGCGCCGGGTCAACAGGAACCGGCCGTTGGAGTCGAAGACATACGCCGAGAATGCCAGGTGCAGCGGCGTGCTGTCATGGTGGACCGTCCCTTTCGGCGCGGTGCCGACCGGAGTTCCCTTCTCGTCCACCAGCACGATCAGCTCGGTCATCTCGGCTCCTTCGGTTCTCGCGCGTCAGGGCATCCGGTTCGCGGCTGCCGGAAGAATCCGCCGGCAGCCATAAAGGTAGTGATAGCCGTCGAATGCCCTCAACACCCTATTGTGATCGGGTATCACGATCGAACGGCAGAGTGAGGTACGCGATGACCATCGCCGAGGAGAAGATCCGAAACTATCCGTTCGAGCCGTTCCGGGGCGACCTGCCCGACGAGCTGCTCGACATGGTCCGGACACAGCCGGTCAGCCGGGTGCGGCTGCCCGACGGCAGGGTGGTCTGGCTGGTCGTGGGCTACGACGAGGCCGCTACCGTGCTTGCCGATCCACGCTTCACCCGGCACGGCCGGCCCGAAGCCGGCTCGTGCGAGCAGGCCGGCGAGCCGATCGCCGCCCGAACCGACCCGGCGGCGGGTTGCCCGGTCCGCGCGCGTGATCTCAGCATGGACGGCAAGCCGCACACCGACCTGCGCCGCCTCGCCGCCCGGGCCTTCACCGCCCGCCGGATCGAGGCCTACCGGCCCCGGGTCCAGGCGATCACCGATCGGTTGATCGACGACATGGTGGCCACCGGCCAGCCCGCGGATCTGGTGTCCGGACTGGTGGTGCCGCTACCGGCGATGGTGGTCTGCGAGGTGCTCGGCGTGCCGGTTGCCGACCGGGACAAGTTCGCGGCCTGGGGCAACGCGCTGCTGGCCCTGACCGCGCACGGCATGGCCGACACGGCCCGGGCCGACGCCGAGCTGCGGGAGTACCTGACCGAGCGGTTGGCCGAGAAGCGGGTCAACCCCGGTGAGGACCTGCTGTCGTCCTGGATCGCCGCGCAGACCGGTTCGGACGAGCTCACCGACACCGAGATCGTCGGACTGGCGATCGCCGTGCTGATCGGCGGTCGCGAGATCAGCTCCACCAGCGCCGGAATTCGCGCGCTGTTCCAGAATCCTGAGGCGCTGGCCCGGCTGCACGCGGACCCGGTTCTGCTACCCGCGGCGGTGGAAGAGATCCTGCGCTACACCTCGGTCAGCCCGATGTTCCTGGTGCAGACGGTCACCGAGGAGCTGGAACTGGGCGGCGTCGCGATGCGTGCCGGTGATGGCGTGATGGCGGTGCCGTGGGCCGCGAACCGGCATCCGGCGCCGTTTCCCGAGCCTGCGGAATTCAACCTCGACCGCCTCCAGAACCCGCACCTGACCTTCGGCCTGGGCCCGCACTTCTGCCTCGGTGCGGCGTTGGGCCGGTTGCAGGTCGAGATTGCGATCGGCACCCTGCTGCGCCGCCTGCCGAACCTCGCGCCGGCCGTCCCGCTGGACGAGTTGCCCTGGCGGGACGAGCGGATCAACTGTGGCCTTGCCGAGTTCCCGGTCACCTGGTGACCCGCCACCTGGTGACCGCGAGCCAGGAACTGCGCGTCAGTAGTTCTCGACGGCATTGACGGTGGCCGGCCAGTACCGCTCCCCCGGGGCAGCCCGGTAGTCGGGCCACCGAGCCGGATCTCCCTCGGGATGGTCGCCCAACACGGTCACCCGCTGCCCGAGTCGCGGCTCGGCGTAGTCGTTGAGCGCGTAGTGCTGGGTCACGCGGTTGTCCCACACGGCCACGTCGCCGGGGCGCCAGGAGAACCGGCAGCTGAACTGCGGCGCAACCGAGAACTCGAACAGGTGCTGCAGCAGCGTGTCGCTCTCGTTGCGGGTGAGCTGTGGGATGTGCGAGGTGAAGAGCCGGTTGACGTAGAGCGATCGACGTCCGGTTTCGGGATGGACCCGGACCACCGGGTGCTCGGCGCGGCTGGTGAACTCGTCGCCGATCCGGATCCGGTGCACGGCCGTCAACCCGTCCAGCATGTCGCGAAGCGGCGCCGACAGCTGCTCGTAGGCGAGGTACTGGTTCGTCCACATGGTGTCACCGCCACGGCTCGGGCAGGTGATCATGCGAAGGATGGAGGCCTGTGGAGGGCTCTGGTGAAAGGTCATGTCGGTGTGCCAGACATCCACCTTGCCGCCGCGCTCGGAGTCGATCAGCACGATCTCGGGATGGCCGTCCAGCCGTGGCAGGTAAGGGTGCAGCTCCACCTCGCCGAATCGCCGGCCGAAGGCGATGTGCGCCTGCGGGCTGAGCCCCTGCTGCCCGACGATGAACACGACCAGGTAGTCGAGCAGGGCCTGGTGGATCTCGGCGAAGACCTCGTCGGTCAGGTGCTCCAGATCGATGCCGTGGAGCTCGGCACCCAGCGCTCCGGCCACTGGCTTGACCACGAGCTGTGACGTGGGAGAAACGGACATCGACTACTCCGATCACGGGCCTTCTTCCAGAGCTGACGCCCCGCATCATTGCACGCCATTATCTCGCGAAAGACACGGTTTCCGGCCCCTTGACTTAGTGTCTGCACACCCGCACCATCTGTCAGAATGCGCAACGTTCATTCAGACGTCGACGAGGGAGATGTGCCGGTGGGCTCGGAGCAAGCAGGCGCCTGGCAGAACCCGGTCGAGCACCTCGGTGCCCTCACCGACCTGGCCACTCCCTTCGCCGTCCGGGTCGCCGCGACGCTCGGCGTGGCCGAGCAACTGGCCGCCGGCGTGCAGGACCTGGACGCGCTGGCCATCGCGGTCGGTGCCGACGCCGGTGCCCTTGGCCGGCTGCTGCGCTACCTGACGCACCGCGATGTGTTCACCGAGGACAAAGAAGGCTTCTTCGACCTGACCGACACCGGCCGGCTGCTCATTGCCCGCGGCGACGACGGCCAGCGCAACTGGCTGGACCTGGAAGGCCTCGGCGGCCGGATGGACCTTGCCTACACCGGGCTGCTGCACTCCATCCGCACCGGTGAGGCCGCGTACGCCACGGTGTACGGCGCCAGCCTGTGGCAGGAACTCGACGCCGACGCTGATTCCAGGCGTTACTTCGATGACCTGATGCTCAGCCAGCAATTGCGCACCGCGCCGCAGGTGGCCGACCTCTATGACTGGCAGCAGGTCAGCGCCGTAGTCGACATCGGCGGCGGCAGTGGCGGTCTGCTGGCAGAGGTTCTCCTCCGCCATCCGCACCTGCGTGGTGTGCTGGTGGACCTGCCCAACGCGCCAGGCGTGGCCCGGCGCACCTTCGCCGAGCGCGGGGTACAGGACCGGGCCGAGATTGTCGCCGGCAACTTCTTCGAGCAGCTACCGGCTGGTTCTGACGTCTATGTGGTGTCGCGGGCGCTGAGTGACTGGCCCGACCAGGCCGCGAGCACCATCCTTCGCCGGTGCGGCGACGCGGCGGGTGCCGAGGGCAGGATCCTGATCGTCGAGGTGCTGCCCACCGACCCGCAGGTTCCCTATGCGACCGCCTTCGACCTGCAGATGCTGGTGACCGTGGGCGGGCGTGAACGGACGCTGGCCGACTTCGAGGCATTGGCGGCAACCGCTGGTCTCGCGGTCACCCGCACCCTGCGGGGCGCCGACGGGCTGGTGCTGCTGGAATGCGCATGCGGCTCCTCCTGACCAGCCACCCCATCACGTCCCACCTCGTTCCCGGCCTGATCCCGCTTGCCCGGACCGCCCAGGCGATGGGGCACGAGGTTGCCGTCGCCACGGCGGCATCGATGGGTTCGGAACTGGCCGGACACGGCGTGGCGCACCTGCCGCTGCCGTCGGTGACGGGGCAGCGGGAGCTGCGCACCGATCAGCCGGGCGCACGCGGGCCTGCTCGCCCAGGATTTCGCGCGCGATCTGATCGCCTCCGACTGGCAGCCCGACGTCCTGGTACGCGAGCCGACCGAATGGGGCGGTTACCTTGCCGCCGAGTGGTGGGCAATCCCGCACGCGACACTGGACTACAACCCGGCCGCCGGAGCCGAACTGGCCGACATCACCGACGTGCTGGCGGCGCAGCGGGCGGCGCTGGGCCTGAACCCCGAGGTGAGCGATCCACATCGGTACCTACGGGCGGGTGTGCTGCCCGAGCAGTGCTATCCGCCGGAACTGGCCTCGGCGACCAGCCGGTACTACCGCACTCCCGGCCCGGTTCGCGAGCCGGCACTGGACGCCGACATCGCGGCCCTGCCCGCGGACCGGCCGCTGGTGCTGGCCAGCCTGGGCTCACTCGCGCTGACCCTTCCCGGGATGGCGCGGGTGCTGCCGACCCTCGTCGAGGGTCTTGCCGCCCTCGACTGCGAGGCGGTGCTGACCCTCGGTGGTCGTGCGGACCTGGCCGGCGAACTCGGCCCGCTACCGGCCAACGTCCACGTCACGGAGTTCACCCCGCAACGCTCACTGCTCGGCGCCTGCGACCTGTTCGTCACCCACGCCGGCTTCAACGCCTTCGCCGAGGCCATCGCCGCCGGGGTGCCGATGGTGGCACTGCCGTCCTTCGCCGACCAGCCGCTCAACGCCGAACGGATCGTCGCCCTCGGCCTCGGTGAACGCCTGGACCTCGACCGGTTGACTGCCGAGGATCTCAGCGCCGCCTGCATCCGGACGCTGACCACACCCGGACCGCGTCGACGGGTCCGGCAACTGCAGCGACTGCTGTTGGGGCAGCCCGGCTTCGACCACCTCGTCACCGACCTGGAGTCGCTGCAACCGGTCGCGGCAACAACCGCCCTGTGTGCCTGCTCCGGAGGAGGCCAAGCGTCATGACCACACTCACCGGACCGGTACCACCCGGGCTGCTCAACGAGCTGAGTCGCAGCCGCAGCGGCGAGCTGCTGCACCACGAGCTCTCCGCGCGCTGGCCCGAGACTGCGGACTCCCTCGACGCCATCGCTCGTTACGCCATGGTGCCGGCCGGCAAGTTCCTGCGTCCGGTGATGGCGCTGACGGTCGCGGAGGCGGTCGGCGGAAACCCCGAGGATGTCGTACCGGCCGCCCTGGCCATGGAGTACCTGCACGTCGCGACCCTCACCCACGACGACATCATCGACGGGGACACCGTCCGCCGCGGCCGTCCGACCGTGCATGTGGCCTACGGGATGTCCGAGGCCATCGTCACCGGTGACTACCTGATCTTCTCGGCGTTCGCCGCCATCACCGCGAGCCGGGCAAGCGGTTCCCGAGCCGTCGCCGAGTCCATCGCCGTGCTGGCCGAGGCAGGCTCGGATCTCTGCCGCGGCCAGATACTCGAGGCCGAACTCGTCGACGACCTGACCGCCGGTGTCGGCAAATACCTGGAGATGGCGCGGCTGAAGACCGGTGCGCTGTTCCGCGCGGTCTGCCACATCGGCGCGCTGCTGGGCGGAGCCGAGGAAACCCAGGCCGCGGCCCTGGCCGGCTACGGCGAGGACCTCGGCGTCGCGTTCCAGATCCGCGACGACCTGATCGTGTTCGCCGACCCCGCCGGCACCGTCGACAAGCCCACCACCAGCGACCTGGTCAACGGCCGTCCGACGCTGCCGGTGCTGATGGCCTACGAGGCCGCCGATGTCGCGCGAAGGCAGGCGCTCAGCTCGGCACTGGCCCGCCGGTCGGCCAACGCACCGGAGTTCGAGGAGTTCCGCCGGGCGCTGATCGACACCGGTGCGGTGGCCCGCTGCCATGAGACCGCCGGAGCCTACGGGCAGCGCGCCATCCAGGGGCTCGCCGGCCTGGAGCCGTCCGGCAGTGTCGACGTTCTCACCGAGATCGTCCGCTGGGCCGTCACCACGGAGCCGTGACCGTGACTGATTCCGCCAGGTCTGACTGTTCCGCCAGGTCCGCCAGTTCAGCCGCCGCCACGGTGATGGCGCACGTCCAGACCTGGCGCCCGTACACGCTCTGGTACGTCGGCTTCCTGGGCCTGGCGGGCGCGGCCCTCAGCGACGGCTCGCACAGCGGCTGGCGGCTGCTGGCGGCCTGGTCCACGCCCACGCTGGGCTGGCTGGGTGGGCACTACCTCAGCGACTACTTCGACCGCCACCTCGACGGCATCGCCAAGCCGCATCGCCCCATCCCCTCCGGCCGGCTGCCCGCGTCGATGGCGCTGAGCTGCGGCGTGCTGTTGATGCTCGCGGTCGCCGTCCTGGCGGTGCTCACCGGCTGGCGGACCAGTCTGGTCGCGGTGCTGTCGGTCGCCGCGGTGCTGTCCTACGGCCTGCGGCTGAAGGCCCTGGGCATCGCCGGCAACCTGGTCCGCGGCGCCCTCGGAGCGCTGGCCCTGCTCTACGGCGCCGTGATCGTCGCGCCGCTGGGCTGGACGCTGGTGCCCTTCCTGGTCGCGTTCCTGCTGCACGACACCGCCTCGAACCTGGTGGGCACGCTGCGCGACATCGACGGCGACCGGGCCGGCGGGTACCGGACGTTGCCGGTCAGCCACGGCAGCGTGGTTGGGGTGTGGACGGCCGCAGGCCTGTACGCCGGCGCCATCGCGGCAGCCGCGATCGGGGCCACGGTAGGCCATGGCACCACCCGGCTCTGGTACCTGCTGTGCCTGGCCGGCGTGGCCGGAGTCGGGCTGATGGCCCTGGTGCCCCTGGTCACCCAACGGCGGCTGCTTCCGGTGCGGATCGCGCTGCACGCCCACGAGGTGCTCGTGCTGGAACGCCTCGCCCTGGCCGCCGCCGTCATCGGACTTCGGCTCGGCGCCGTACCCGCCCTCGCCCTGCTGATCCCGGCGCTGCTGCTGACCTGGTGGACCCAGCGCCGGTTGCGCACCTGGTACGAGCTCGGCACCGCTTCAGCCACCGCCCCCCGACCCAAAGGAACCACGTATGCCTGAGCTGTCCGACCAGGTCGCCGACGCCGTCCGGCGCGGAGCCGAGGAGCTGTTCGCCCGGCAGCACGATGACGGCGCGTTCGGCGACTCCCCGCCCAGCTCGATCCTCGGCACCGCGGGTGCGATCACCGCGCTGCACGCCGCGGACCCCGCCGGCTCGGCGAGCCTGATCTCGGCCGGCGCGGCATGGCTGCGCGAGGCGCAGTTACCCGACGGCGGCTGGGGCGGCGTGGTCGGAGCCGGCAGCGAGCCGGTGGCAACCTCGGTGGCGCTGTCTGCGCTGCAGATCACCGCCGCGGCGGACAGCGTCTCGGCGGTTGCGGCCGGCCGCGGCAGGCTGGCGGACTTCGGCGGGGTGGAGTCGGTCACCGACCCCGCGGTGCAGCTGCTGTGCAAGCTCTTCCTGATGCTGGCAGGATTTCTGCAACCGGGCGATCTGCGCCGGCTGCCGCTCGAGGTGGTGCTGCTGGACAAGGTGCGGCGGCAGAACATCTCGTTCCGGACGGCTCCGTTCGCCGCGATGGCGCTCGCCCAGTCGGTCACCGACCCGGCGACCGGGCTCCGGCGGGTCACCTCGCGGCTGGCCCGCGGCAAGGCGTTGCGGCTGCTCACCGACATCTACGAGCACGAGGGCCGCACCGGGAACTTCAGCGAGGATCCATGGCCGGCTGCGCTGGTATGCCTGAGCCTGGCCCGGGCCGCCCTCGCCCCGGAGCTGGTGGCGGCCAGCGCCGGTTACCTGCGCCGATCGGTGCGTCCGGACGGGTCCTGGGACGCCGTCAGCAACCTCGACCTCACCCGGTCCTCGTTCGCGGCCACCGGCCTGATCGCCGCTGGCTATGCCGGGGACCTCCGCCTGCAACGGACCCGGGAGCTGTTCCACCGCTGCCAGCAGTCCGAGGCCTTCACCGTGCTGGACTGCCCGCCCGGCGGTTGGAGCTTCTCCGGCGCCCGCGGCTGGCCGGTCACCCTGGAGTCCGCCGAGATCCTGTCCGCCCTCGCCGGCCTGCCCGGCTCAGAGCGGAACGAGTCGCTGAGCACCGGCCTGGACTGGCTGACCGGACGCCAGGACAGCCGGGGCTCGTGGAGCCTGTGGGTGCGCGACACCAAACTGGCCAACGACGGTCCGTGTCCCGGCATCACCAGCCAGGGCATCACCGCGCTGCTCGATGCCGGGCGGCCCAGCTCCGACGCAGCGGTGCAGACAGCGGCGAGCTGGCTGCTCACCCAGCAGCGCCCGGACGGGACGTTCGAGAACCTCTGGTACCGCGATTTCACCACCGGCACCGCGGTGGCGCTGGCGGCCCTCGCCCGGGCCGGGTATCCCGGCCATCCGGTAGCCCAGCGCGCGCGGCAGTGGCTCTTGGACAGCCAGCTGGCCGACGGCGGCTGGGGACCAGGGCCTCAGCAAGCCGACGCCCGCGCCGCGAACATCGGCCCAGTCGAGGCGTCGGTGGAAGAGACGGCCTGGGCGCTGCACGCCTTGATCGAGGCGGGCGTCCCGGTCGAGTCCGAGCCGGTCCGCCGCGGCATCACGTGGCTGATCGAGGCTCAGTTGCCCGACGGAAGCTGGCAGCCAAGCAGGGTCTGCGTCTACATCCGGCACCACATGAACTATCCCAACGGCGCCATCGCGCGCGGGCTGGCGCTGCGGGCGCTCGGTCTGTACGCCGAGCGCAGCCGGGAAACCTCGTCCACTACCGACCCGGCGGAGGCCGCCCGATGAGCAACCCGTCCGACACCTTCGACCTGGCCGACTCAGCAGACCTGGCCGAACTGGCCCCGCTGGCCGAACCGGCAGAGCTGATCGACCTGTCGATGAACGAGTCGCCCTACGCCCCGCTGCCCAGCGTCCAGGCCGTGGTCGAGAAGGCGGTGGCACAGCTGCACCGCTATCCCCCGCACACCGCGGCCGGGCTCGTCACCGCGCTCGCGCAGCGGTTGGACGCGCCGGCGGAAGAGATTCTCGTCGGACCGGGCTCGGCCGGTCTCTGCCAGAACCTGATCCAGTCCCTCGGCCCGCAGCGCCGCCAGGTGGTCTATCCCGAGCTGTCCTTCGAGGCCTATCCGCTGATGGTGTTCAACACCGGCAGCCAGCCGGTACCGGTGCCGCTGACCGGCTACGCCCACGACCTGGATGCGATGGCCGCGGCCGTCACCGAGGACACCCGCTGCGTTCTGGTGTGCAATCCCAACAACCCGACCGGGGATGTTCTGCGCACCGAGCAGCTTGCCGCCTTTCTGGACCGCATTCCGTCCGAGGTGCTGGTGATCATCGACGAGGCGTACCGCGAATACGTCACCGATCCGGAGGCCGCAGACGGTCTGGCGCTGCGACAGGGCCGCGACAACGTCTGCGTGCTGCGGACGTTCTCCAAGGCTTACGGTCTCGCGACCCTGCGGGTGGGTTATGCCCTCGCCCCGGCCGCGGTGGCGCAGCGGGCCCGGATGACCGGGCTGGTGTTCTATCCGGGCGGTCTCGGCCAGGTGGCAGCGACCGCGTCGCTACGTCCGGAGGTCGACCAGGAGCTGCTCACCCGGTGCGCCGCCAACGCCGAGGCCCGGACGAGGCTGGCCGAGAGCCTGCGTGCGCTGGGGCTGCCGGTGGCGCCCTCGCAGACGAACTTCCTGTGGGCACCCATCGGTGCCGAGGCGGAGAACCTCGCTGCTCGCTGCCGCGCGGCTGGCATCCTGGTGCGGCCCTATCCGGGTCTGGGGGTCCGGATCACGATCGGCTCCGCCGAAGCCAATGAACGCCTGCTGGCAGTGGCGAGCGCCGGGTGAGAGTGCTGGTCAGCACCTGGGGCTGGCGCTCGCACTTCTACCCGCTGGTTCCGCTGGCCTGGGCGCTGCGCAGCGCCGGTCACGATGTCCGGGTCGCCAGCCAGCCGGGCATGATGGAGGCCATCACCGGAGCCGGCCTGCCGGGGGTGCCGGTCGGTCCCGCGCTGGACTTCGCTGAGGTCTTCGGAAACCGGGTCGGCCGGGTGGCGACCAGAGCCGAACGGGCAGCCTCACAACCAGCCGGGATAGCGCCGGCCGTGACCGCGGACGGCGGCGTGGTGCGCTACGCCGACGCCATGCTGGACGAGCTGGTCGCCTTCGGCCGGCAGTTCGCACCGGACCTGATGGTGTTCGAGCCGCAGAACCTGGCGGTACCGATCGCCGCGGCTGCGCTCGGTGTACCCGCGGTCCGCCAGTTGTGGGGCCCGGACGAGACCACCCAGCTCGACCTGGACCGGGAATCGGTGCTGGGCCCGCTGGCCGGGCGCCACTCGGTTCCGGTGGCCGACGTGCGACTGGCCGGTGACCTGACGCTGGACCCCTGCCCGCCCGGGATGCAGGTGCCGCTCGCCGGCCCCAGCAAGCCGGTCCGGTTCGTGCCCTACAACGGCGCCGCCGTCCTGCCCCGCTGGCTCTGGAACGAGCCCGTCCGCCCCCGGGTCTGCCTTACCTGGGGCACGATGATGGCTTCCCTCGGGCTCGACAGCGGCCCGGCTGCCGGCGTGGACCTGGCCGCCGTGATCGCCGCGGTGGCGAGCCTGGATGTCGAGCTGGTGCTGGCGCTGGACCCGGCACAGCGCGAGCGGCTCGGCACGCTCCCTGCCACGGTTGTGTTTCCGGAGCAGCCGCTGGCGCTGCAGCTGCTGCTGCCCAGTTGCCGGGCGATCATCTCCCAGGGCGGGGCCGGCACGCTGATGACGGCGTTGGCGGCGGGAGTGCCGCAACTGGTGCTGCCCCAGGTCAGTGACCAGCACTTCAACGCCGAGCGGCTGGTCGCCACCGGGGCGGGGCTCAGCATTCCCGAAGCCGATGCCGACAGTGATACCTACAGCGCCGTGGTGCGCCGGCTGCTGGCACAACTGCTCGGCGACGGCCTGCAACGCAGCCGCGCGGCCGAGCTGCAAGCCTCCCATCAGCTGCTTCCAGCACCGGCCGAAGTGGTTCCGGTGCTGGAAGAGCTTGCAAACACAGCACGTTCGGAATCGATGTCAGGAGCGCGTTCATGACCGTTGAGATCAGCTATCCGCTGCCGTCACCGCCCACGATCTACCATCCGCTGCCGGAGTTGCTGGAATACCAGCAGAACCAGCCGGTGGTGCAGGTCCGGATGGCCGACGGCACCGAGGCATGGTTGGTGTCGCGCTATGAGGACGTCCGCCAGATCCTGGTCGACCAGCGCTTCAGCCGCGCGGCGACGGCCGGCCCCGGCGCCCCGGCGAAGGAGCTGGGTGACCTCGAGACCCAGTCGCTGATCGGGATGGATCCGCCCGAGCACACCCGGCTCCGGCGGATCGTGGCCCACGCCTTCACCCCGCGCAGGATCGAGGAACTGCGGCCGCGGGTGGCAAGCCTGGTGGCGGAGCTGATCGACACGATGACGGCGCTCCCCCGGCCGGTGGATCTGGTTGAACACTTCTCAACACCCTTGCCCGTACAGGTGATCAGCGAGCTGTTCGGGATTCCGGAGGCCGACCGCCACAAGTGCAAGGAATGGTCGGACACCATGATGGGTGACTGGCAGCAGGATCCGGAGGGCACCGAGGCGGCCGTCCAAGGCTTCTCCGAGCTGATCGAATCCCGGCGTTCCGAGCCCGGTGACGACCTGATCAGCGCCTTGATCTCAGCCCATGACGATCACGACCGGTTGACCGAGCGCGAGCTGCTGATGGTCAGCATCGGGGTGATGATCGGCGGACACGAGACGACGACCAACCAGATCAACCTGTTCGTGCTCACCCTCCTGCGGTATCCGGAGCAGCTGGCCCGGCTGCTGGCCGACCAGAGCCGCATTCCGCAGGCCGTCGAGGAGCTGACCCGGTTCATCCAGCTCGGCGAGACCGGCGTGATGCTCCCCCGAATCGCGACCGAGGCGATCGAACTGAGCGGCGTGCTGGTGCCTGCCGGGGCGACCGTCCTGCCGGCGTTCATGGCGGCGAACCGCGACCCGGCCGTGTTTGAGGAGCCCGACACGCTGAACTTGCGGCGGCCGGCCAATCCGCATCTGGGCTTCGGAGCCGGCGTGCACCACTGCCTGGGTGCGCAGCTGGCGCGGATGGAGCTGCAAGAGGCGCTGCGCGGCCTGCTCGGACGGCTGCCCGACCTGCGGCTGGCGGTCCCCGAGTCGGACCTGCGCTTCACCCAGGGGCTGGTGGTGCGCCGCCTGGAGGAACTGCCACTGACCTGGAGCGGAGAAGCGCGCCTGCGATGACCACCCCAGCTCCTGATCGCAGTGCGGTCGTTTCCGCGCTGCTGCTCCGCATCGTCGAGCTGCTGCGAGCCGAACCCCGGGTGCTTGCCGCCTGGCTGTATGGCAGCCACGGCCGGGGCGACGCCGACGAGTACAGCGACCTGGACGTGTGGGTGGTGACCGAGGACGTCGACGGCCTGCTCGCCGACTGGCCGACCCTGGCCGGCGAGCTGGGCGAGGTGGTGCTGACGGAGCCGATCCGCGGCCAGCCCGCCATCCGCTGCATCCTGGCGGACTGGACGCACTACGACCTGTGGGTCAGCTTCCCCGACGGGGTGCCGCGCCGGGGCGCGGACACCGTCCGGCTGCTGTTCGACCGGGCCGGCCTGGCACAGCGACTGCAGCCGCGCGCCACCCCGGCACCGCTGGACGTCGCGAAGGCACGCGCTCTGACCGTAGAATTCCTACGAAGATTGGGCAATCTGCCCGCGGTGCTGCATCGCGGCGATCCGCTCTACGCCGTATCAGCAGCACAATTGACCCGGCTGATGCTGATCGAGTTGATGCTCACCGACCTGCGGCTGGCAGATCCCGGTGGGGCCGGGCACCAGTACCGGGCGCTGTCCGCGGACCGCCGCGACGCGCTGCTGGCCCTGCCCGCCGTCGAGAACACCCTTGTTTCAGCGAGGGATTACCAGGTGGAGTGCCTGCGATTGTTCGTGCCGCTGGCCCGGCAGCTGTGCGGAGCGGATTTTCCCGAGCCGCTCTACCGGGCGGTTGGAAAGCTTTTGACCAGCGAGTTGGGCATGATTCTCGGTGACGTCTGAGCCGAGTGCTCGTCCGCCAGCGTGCGCAGGTGAGCGGCGATGGCCTCGTCCGCCGCGGTCGGATATTGCAGTCCCCACTCGCGGGCGGCCTCGCAGGCCAGCCGGTCGAACAGCCTGACGCTGGCCTCGAGGGCTCGCCACGCGTCCGCGGCCTCGAATCGGCCGAACACCTCGTGCGCCTGCTGCCAGGTACGCGCGTCGACCCAACGGCTCAGATGCCGGCCCTTGTGATAACCGTCGAACGGGTAGCCGGCTGTCACCACCGCGTGCCATTCGACCATCACCAACAGGTGCTGCTTCATCGTCCACTCGCGGGACTTGGCCTCCCACAGCTCGCCGCGGATCAGGTACTTCGGCACCCGCAACGCCTCGAACCAGAACGCATCAGCCACCGCGCGGAATCCGTCCGGGGTCAGCACGGCGGGCTCCACGCCCCCGCCCGACGGCTTCGGGAGCGCGTCGGTGAGGCCGTCAGGATCCAACAACACCCGGTAGCCGGGCGCGTAGACCCGGTCGAGCTCGCCGCCTTCAGCCATGTCGGACAACCGCTGGGCGTCGATCACGGTGAAATCCACGGTCGTGGCACCGGCATAGATGACGCCCACCATCGGATAGGTCTGGGTGGCAGCGGCCGCCAGCGCCGGAACCACCTGGGTCGTCCACACCTCGCCCAGCTCGTTCCACCACTGCCCGCCGGCCATGAACTCCTGAACATCGGCGACCACTACTTCGATGTCGATGTCAGACAGCGAGTCGATGCTGGCGCCCGGCTGCGCCTTGGACCCGGTCAGCACCAGTGCGCGCACCTCGGGCCTTGCCCGGGCCCAGTCCACGATGCGCTCCAGCATGTCCGGATGGCTCATCGATGGTGCCTTCCACGAAATGGTCAGGGTCCCCAAAATACCTCCCACAACGCCCGTTCGCGGGGATAGCTGACGATCCGGCGCGGACTATGCCTAGCATGACCGGATGAGCAATCTGGCAGGACAGACCGCCGTGGTCATCGGAGCCGGCATCGCGGGCCTGTGCGCCGCCCGGACGCTGGCCGACCGCTTCGAACGGGTGCTGGTGCTGGACCGGGACGAGCTGGGCCAGGACGCCACGCCGCGCCGGGGCGTGACCCAGAGCGGGCACGGTCACGTCCTGCTGGTTGCCGGTCAGCGGGCGCTGGACGGGCTCTTTCCGGGCCTGCTGGATGAGCTCGTGGACGCCGGCGGAGTGCGTTTCGACCCCGGCACCGACCTGTCGTTCTACCGCTTCGGTGCGATCTGGCCCCGCATGGAGTCCGAGCTGCGGCTGGTGACCTTCAGCCGTCCGTTGCTCGAACTCACCGTCCGCCGCCGCGTCCAGGCGCTGGCCAATGTGGAGTTCCGGGATCAGACGGCGGTGTCGGCCCTGCTCGGCGCCGCCGATCGGATCACGGGAGTCCGCCTGGACGACGGCGAGGTGATTCCCAGCGACCTGGTGGTCGACTGCACCGGCCGGGGCGGGCGGTCCAATTCCTGGCTGGGTGCTCTCGGCGTACCGGCACCGGCCGTTACCGAAGTGAAGGTTGGCGTCGGGTATGCCACTCGGCTGTACCGCCGCCGTCCCAGCGACCTTCCCGAGGGCTCGGCGGTGTTCTGCCTGCCCAGCCCGCCGGTGGAGAAGCGGGCAGGCCTGGCGCTGCCCATCGAGGGGAACCGCTGGCTGATCTCGCTCGGTGGCTGGCACGACTCGTTTCCGCGCGACGCCGAGGCCTTCGACCGGCATGCCCGGGCGCTGCCACATCCGGCCATCGCAAGGCTGGTCGAGACCTGCGAACCGCTGACCGACCTGGTGCTGTGCCAGTATCCCGCCAGCCGCCGCAGGCACTTCGAGGACCTCGCCACGGTGCCTGCCGGTTACCTAGCCCTGGGTGACGCCATCTGCAGTTTCAACCCCATCTACGGCCAGGGAATGACCTGTGCGGCGCTGGAGGCGGTGGCCCTGGCGGAGCTGCTGGACCGGCACCGGCGCACCGGCACAGCGCTGTCCGCGGAGTACTACTCCCGAGCCGGGAAGATCGTGGCGACGCCGTGGCAGTTCGCCGCGGGCGGTGACTTCTGCTATCCCGAGACGGTAGGACCGCGCCCGCACGGCATCCGGTTTCTCAACGGCTATGCCCGGCGGGTGCAGCAGGCCTCGATGGTGGATCCCGAGATCCGGCGGGTGTTCACGTCCGTGCAGCACCTGATCATGGACCCGGCGGCGCTGAGAAAGCCGGCGATGATGGTCAAGGTGCTGCGGGCGGCGCGACAGGCACCGCGCTGACCCCCAGGGCTCCGGCTCAGCTCAGGTCCAGCACCAGCGGCGCGTGATCGGAGGGCCCCTGCCCCTTGCGGGTGTCGCGATCGACCCAGACCGACTTGACACGCTCGGCCAGCGCGGCGTTGGCCAGCACCAGGTCGATCCGCATGCCGCGGCCCTTCTGAAAGCCCAGCATCCGCATCTCCCAGAACGTGTACGGGTGCCGGGTGTCGGCGGGATCGATCGAGGCGCGCGGCATCAGGTCGCTGAGCACCTCGTCCGGGCCGTCGTACCGGATGGCCTCGATCGCGGCTCGCTCGGGCGCCGAGACGTGGGTGGAGCCGCCGAACGCGCCGATGTCCCAGACGTCGTCGTCGTGCGGGGCGACATTGAAGTCACCGAGCACGCCGAACGGCGTCGTCGGCCCCAGCTGCAGCAGCTCCGCCCGGGCCTGGGCGCGTACCGCCTGCAGGAACTCCAGCTTGTACTCGTAGTGCGGCACGCCGACGCCCCGGCCGTTGGGCACGTAGAGCGACCAGAGCCGCACTCCGCCGACGGTCGCACCCAGCGCGCGGGCTTCGGCCACGCCGTCGAACTCGGGCTGGTCGTCCAGGCCGTAGCTGACATCCTCCAGACCGACCCGCGAGAGCACCGCCACGCCGTTCCAGCGGCCCGTGCCCAGATGCGCCGACTCGTAGCCGAGGTCTGCGAACACTGGGGCCGGCCAGCTCGCGTCGTCAGTCTTGGTCTCTTGCATCAGCACCACGTCGGGCTGCCGCTCGGCAGCCCAGCTGAGGAACCGCGGCAGCCGCGCCTTCATCGAGTTGACGTTCCAGGTGACGACGCGCATGCGCTCAATCATCCTCGCGGTTGGATCGCTCCTCGGCCACCCGATGCGGCACCCGCAGCAACCGCACCGATGTCACGAGCACCAGGCCGCCGAGCAGGTTGCCGAAGGCCGACCAGCCGAGCGCGCCGAGCCAGTTCCACCAGGTGTAGTCGACGCCGCCGCTGAAGAGGCCGGCGAACATCAGGATCGAGTCGAGGACGGAATGGAAGAGCTGCGCGCCCACCAGGACGAAGGACATCAGGATCGCGGGGACGATCTTCACCCCGAGATCGTCGGTGGCGTGCTGCATCCGGGTCAGCAGCGTGATCACCGCACCGGCCAGCACGGCGAGGAAGAATGACCGCCACGAGACGCCGAGGTGGGCGTAGTGCGAACCCGCCTCCCGCGCGACCGGCTGGACGCTGGGCAGCGCGACTACGATCATCCCGGCCATCGCCAGTCCGGCGACCAGGTTGAAGAAGAGGGTGACGACCCAGAGCCGCAGCAGCTTCGACACCGATCCGGCGCCCGCCACGGCCGCGGTCACCGGCACCAGGAAGTTCTCGGTGAAGAGCTCGCTGCGCGCCATCAGCAGCGCCACGAAGCCGATCGTGAACGCCAGCGCGCCCAGCAGGCTGTTGCCGGTCTCGCTGCGCACGACCAGGTAGGCCAGCACACCGACCCCGACATCGACCCCGCCGAGGAATCCGATCGCGAGCAAGGGCAGCAGCGGCCGGTTGAGCCGGTCGTCGCCCTCTTGCATCAGCCGATCGAAGGCCTCTTCGATTTCCGGCTCATCACGCGCACCGACCGGCGAGGTCAGTGAACGCACCGGATCATCGGATCGGGTCACGGTTACTCCTCGGGGACGCCGGGCGCGGACGCGGCGTGTGCTCTCACGCCCGGCGGCGCAAAGCCCCACGAAAGTCTAGCGATAGCCGGCCGGCGGTTGCGCCGTCACGGCGACGAGGGTGCGTTCGGTCATGCCCGGCTGGCTTCCATTTCTTCGGTGCCCGATTTCTCAGCGGTCTGCTGAGCGGCGAGCAGCGACTGGTGGGTGGGACCGTCCGGCACGGTCGCGGGGCGCATCGCGTCGAGTTCCTTGCGCAGCACCGGAATCACCTCAGCCCCGAGCAGGTCCAGCTGCTCCAGCACGGTCTTCAGCGGCAGGCCGGCGTGGTCCATCAGGAACAGCTGACGCTGGTAGTCGCCGAAGTGCTCGCGGAAGGTGAGCGTCTTGTCGATGACCTCCTGCGGGCTGCCCACGGTGAGCGGGGTCTGCTCGGTGAACTCCTCCAGCGACGGGCCGTGGCCGTAGACCGGGGCGTTGTCGAAGTACGGGCGGAACTCAGCAACGGCGTCCTGGGAGTTCGGGCGGAGAAACACCTGGCCGCCGAGCCCGACGATGGCCTGTTCCGGGGTGCCGTGGCCGTAGTGGGCGAAGCGCTGCCGGTAGAAGTCGATCAGCCGGAGAAAGTGCTCCTTCGGCCAGAAGATGTGGTTGGCGAAGAAGCCGTCACCGTAATAGGCGGCCTGCTCGGCGATCTCCGGACTGCGGATGGAGCCGTGCCAGACGAACGGCGGCACGTCGTCCAGCGGGCGCGGGGTCGAGGTGAAGGACTGCAGCGGGGTACGGAACTGGCCCTCCCAGTCGACGACCTCCTCACGCCACAACCGGTGCAGCAGCGCGTAGTTCTCGATCGCCAGCGGAATTCCCTGGCGGATGTCCTGCCCGAACCACGGGTAGACCGGGCCGGTGTTGCCACGCCCCAGCATCAGGTCCACCCGGCCGTCCGCGAGGTGCTGCAACATCGCGAAGTCCTCGGCGATCTTCACCGGGTCGTTCGTGGTGATCAGGGTGGTCGATGTCGAGAGGATCAGCTTCTCGGTCTGCCCCGCGAGGTAGCCGAGCATCGTCGTGGGTGAGGACGGGACGAACGGCGGGTTGTGGTGCTCTCCCGTGGCGAAGACGTCCAGGCCTACCTCTTCGGCCTTGCGGGCAATAGCCACCATCGCCTTGATGCGCTCATGCTCGGTCGGGGTGCGACCGGTGGTGGGGTCGGTGGTGACGTCGCCGACGGTGAAAATACCGAACTGCATGGTTACTCCTCAGATCTAGTTGTCTATGCAACCGTTTGCCCGAGGTTCGTATTCCGTTCCTCACGCGGGGCCGGCGACGTCCTGCCACCGCAGCTGCCGGCCCGCCAGCTCATCCAGATAGCCGACCCCGAGCAGTTCGGCGTCCACCGGTCCGAACCGGCGCAAGGCCCGCTGGTGCAACTCGGTGACCAGGCCACGCTCGCCACGGTGCCAGGCTAGCCAGGGGCTACTTGATCATCACCCGCAGGTCGAAGCTGCCGGCGCCGGCGTTCTGGGTAGCGCTCAGGCCGAGCGCCCCGATGTGGGACAGGGTGCGCCGGTCCTCGTCGGTGACGCCGGGAGCGTTCAGCAGCGAGCCGACATTGAGGAAGCCGACGATCTGGGCGCCGTCGGCGTGCGGTACGGCGTCCTTGAACAGGGACGTGGAGCCCAGCGTCGCACTGCTGGGTGTTTGCAGGCTCTTGACATACGTCGGGTCGTTGGCGATGGCGTAGCCCTTGCTGGTGGCAAGCACCGTCACCGGCAAGGAGCCCCCACCGGATTGGCCCGCACCGGATTGCCGCCCGTACCGGTTGAAGCCGTCGATGAAGGTCCGCAGGATCGAGACCGCGCGAGCTCCGCCGTCGGTGACGACCTGCGCCGCCACCGGCGTGGTTCCGGCACCCGTACGCGGGCCGGCCGACACGGTGATGTCGCTGCCGAGAAGGGCACTGAAGTCCTCGGGCAGGTGCAGTCCCAGCCCGTCGAACTGCCGGTTGATCTCGTCCTGCTGGGCTTGGGGCAGCTTGCTCCAGCTCTTGGTCTGTTGGCCGCTCAAGCCGCTGATCTCCAGCGCGCCAGCGGTGTCTGCAGGCAGCGCGGAGATGCTGCGGGCAACCGGGACGGTGGCAGTCTTGGCCGTACCGAAGGTGGCGCCGCTCAGCTCCACGTAGCTGGAGTCGGCGTGGATGCCCATCGCGATCCGGCCGCCGCCTCCCATCGCGGTCAACGCGCCTATCGACGAGGCGCTGGAGGTGTGCAGCTGCTTGGCCGCCAGCTTCGCCACGGCAGCGACGTCGACCCATGCCACGGCGATCTGGTTGCCGCGCAGCGCACGCGTGTCGGATCGATAGGTGTTGTTGGAGCTCAGCGTTCCGGCATTGTCGGCGGACGCGACCGCGTCGGCATGCGCCTGGGTGTCGCTGATCAGCACGTATCCCTTGCGGGTGGTGTAGCCGATCTTCTGGGCGGCGGTGGCCTGGTAGCGCGCCAGCGAGGCCTTCATCTTGGCCTCGTCGGTGTAACCCGCCACGAGCACCGTGTCAGCACCGGCCGGATTGGCCGCGTCCGGAACGTAGGCCACCGCGATCCGGCTACCCAGCCACGGCTTGATGTCATGGTCGTAGTTCAGGCCGCCGGGCTTGTCGGAGAACAGCTTGGCGAGGCTGGAGTCCTTCACCTTGTTCTTGTCGGTGAAGGTTTTGGCGAGGTCGGGAAACTTGCGTGTCAACTGGAACACAGCGATTTTCTGATCCGCCGCCGGGTCGAGATCGAGTTTGGCGAAGGCGACGGCGGTGGCCGGAACCACGGTCTCAGGCTGTGTTCCGTGACTTGCCAGCGCCGAATAGGCATAGGCGCCACCGCCCGCGCCGAGCACCACGACCGCGGCCACCCCGGCCCCGACCAGCGTCCGGGCCGTGCGCTTCTTCTTCTCCGGCTCGGGAACCGCCAGGTAGGTGGCGTCCGGAGCGCTCCAGTCGGCGCCGGGCGCACCGTAGACCGGTTGGGTCACCGGATTCGGCACCGGCGTGTACGCCGGCTGGTGTGGGGCGCCACCGGCGTCGTCAGACGCCGGGGGAAACGGTGTGTCGTCACTCATGGCCGGGCTCGTTTCTCTACACATTCTCTTCGGGGAAGGACGTTCGAGCTGAAACTGCGCCCGGTCACCCTCAAACCGGTCGTACGGTTTAGTCGTACGGTTTCAGTCAGTGCGATCATGGGTTCGTGGAGCCACGAGCAGTCGGCGGCACGCTTCGACAAGAACGCCAGACTGCATGATCTCCATGTGAAAAGCAAGTTAATTCGTCGAATGGCAGGACACCCGTGATCAGGCCGCGGGGTTCGGGATCACGTGCCCGATGGCGAAGGTCGCTGCCACCGCGCCCAGGCCAAGTTGCCCACCGCCGGAATCTGAGCAGGGGCCGGCCGGTGAGCCGGTCGACCACGGTGCTCATGCACGGAAGGCGCGTCGGTAGGCCATCGGGGTGGTGTGCATCCGCGAGCGGAAGTGATGCCGGTAGGTGATCGCGTTGGCGAAGCCGATCGTCCTGGCGACGTCTTCGATGGCGGTGGCGCCGTGTTCGAGCAATTCCAGCGACGCGTCGACGCGGCGGCCGATGAGCCAGTGGACGGGGCTTTCTCCGGTGATCTCCCGGAAGCGGCGGGTGAAGTGGCGTTCGGACATGTGCGCGCGGCGGGCGAGGACCGTCACGGTCATCGGGGTGGAGAGGTTGCGGTCCATCCAGTCGACAATGTCGTGGACGGTGGTTTCTCCGTCGACCGCAACGGGGCGTTCGATGAACTGTGTCTGGCCACCCTCGCGGTGGGCCGGCACGACGAGCCGTCGGGCGACTTGGTTGGCGACGGCCGCGCCGTGATCCCGGCGGACAAGGTGCAGGCACAGGTCTATGCCTGCCGCGGATCCGGCTGAGGTCAACAGATTTGCCTCGTCGGTGTAGAGCACGTCCCGGTTGACCGTGAGGTTCGGGTACCGCGCGGCAAGCAGGTCCGCGTGCAGCCAGTGCGTCGCGACCTCACGTCGCTCCAGAATTCCCGCGGCAGCGAGGACGAACGCGCCCGAGCAGATCGAAACGATGCGCGCGCCTCGGGAATGGGCTCGCCGGATCGCATCGATGAGGATCTCCGGGACGTCGCTGTACACGGGCCAACCGGGCACGATCACGGTGTCGGCATCGTCGATTGCTGCGATGCCGTACGGCACGGTGATCGAGATGCCACCGACGGCTGGCTGGACGCCGGGGTCGACGGCGCACACATCCACCGAGTACCACCGCCGGACGTCGAGTTCCGGGCGAGAAAGTCCGAACACCTCGATGACGATGCTCAGCTCGAACGGGGACATGCCGCGGTAGCCCAACGTAACAATACGGTGCGGCGCCAGTCGGATCATGGCTGCATCTTATCGAACCTTGTCCTTACAGCCACTCGCCGCCGAGCGCTGGAGCGCCGACGATCGTTCGTATGCGCATTCGCTCCAACGTCCTCGAATACGACGCCGCGGACCAGCAGGCGGCAGTGACTCACTTCGGCGGCCGACTGGCGTTCGAAACCGACTGTTCCGACGTGGGGGCGGATATCGCGGCAGGGGTGACCGGGTTCGTCGTCGTCGACTGCCGCGGCCCCGAACTGTTCGCGGGCGGCCATGTCCCCGGCGCGATCAACATCCCTCACCGCCGCATCACCGCCGCCACCATCGCGGAACTCATCAGCGACGAGTCGGCGGTGATCGTGACCTACTGCAACGGCCCCCACTGCAACGCCTCGACGCGAGGAGCGGTTCGCTTCGCCGCTCTCGGTAGGCGCGTCAAAGAGATGCCGGGTGGCATGGACGGCTGGCTCCGCGAGGGTCTCCCGGTCGAGGCCTCGCAGGGGTTGCCGGTCTCGCAGGGGTTGCCGGTCTCGCTGGTCTCGCCGGAGCGGAGTTGACCGACAACGCTACACACTCGCCCCACGACGCCCACCCATGTGACCGGGTTCCGCCCGCACCGGATCCGGCCGCGGTGCAGCGGCCGGCACCGATCGCCGGGCGACGACGCGTGGCGCGGTACCTCGGCCACCAGTTCCATCTGTTGTGGGCGGGTCAGTCGTTCAGCCTCGTGGGCGACCAGATCACGCTGCTCGCGCTCCCCCTGGCCGCCGCTCAACACCTGCACGCCGGAACGTTGAGCATCGGGGTCCTCGGCGTCTGCCTCCGCTTTCCGTTCCTCGTCCTCGGCCTGCCCGCGGGTGTGTGGGTAGCTCGGCACGGGCTGCTGCGGTCAATGCTCGCCGCAGACGTGCTCCGCGGCGTCACCGTCGCCGTGCTTCCCACTGTCCTCGTACTCGGCGTGCACAACCTCGGCGTGCTCTTCGTCGCAGCGCTGAGCCTGGGCGTCGGCACCGTGTTCTTCCAGGTCGCCTACCAGTCTGTCGTCCCCGAACTCATCGCCAACGACGACTACTGGCATGCCGCGAACACTCGCCTGTCACTGTCCGAATCGAGCGCGCTGTTCGCCGGACCGGCAGTCGGCGGGATGGCCGTCGCCGCGCTCTCCCCCACGGGCGCGCTCGCTGTCGACGCCCTCACCTATGGGCTCAGCGTCACGGCCTGCTCGCCATCGTTCTCACCCCGCGAAGTGTGCAGGCACTCGACGTGCCGGCTGTCCCCGTGCCACCGAGGCGATCATTGCGGGCACAGATCACCGACGGCATCCGCTACGTGCGCCGCAACCCGGTTCTCAACGCGATCATGTGGGCCGGTGCCTCCTACAACCTCGGCTCCGCCATGTACGAGACGTTGATCGTGGTCTTCGCCGTCCGCACCCTGCACATGTCGCCGGCCGAACTCGGTATCGTCATCGGCCTCGGAGCCATCGGCTTTCCCATCGGCTCGGTCCTGTCGAAGTACGCCAGTGCACGCCTGGGCATGGGACCGTCGCTGATCTGGGCCGCCGTACCGTCTGTCGCCGGAGCGCTCGCAGCCGAACGCCACCCGCAGCTTCCGCTCGCCGTCGGAACACTGCTCGTCGGCCTCGGCCAGGGGTGTTTCGCCGTCAACGCCATCACTCTGCGCCCGCGCAACTCCGACCCGGCGATGCGCGCGCAGGCGACGTCGGTACATCGCTTTCTCTCATGGGGGCGTTGCCGATCGGATCACTCGGCGCGGGGCTCATCGGCGCGCACTTCGGGCTCCGCGCCGCGATGCTCACCGCGGCCTTCGTCGCCACCCTCTGCTTCCTCCCGCTGCTTCGGTCCCCGCTGCGGATCACTGATACCCGGCCATGACGAGGCGTCGAAGCGGTGTCGGCTATGCCTGTCCGCTCACGCCCACAGCAGCCAGCCCTGACGAGCGGGGTCGGAAACCACGAAGTCGACCCGAAGGCGGTCCGTTCCTTGACACCGGTGTGCATGTTCAGAGGCGAAGGACCTCGGCAAGCACGTCCTGAACGAACAGCCGCCCCGGCCCTCCTCAAGAGGGCCGGGGCGGCTCACGTTCTCACTCATGACCACGGGCAAAATCGTGAGCTCGCGTGACACTTAGTAACCGTTTCTGCCTCACATTTCGGTGACACGTCCATCAGCTGCAGCCAGATGTGCTGCCGCACCCCTCGCAGACGAAGCAGGAACCGGCCGGGCGCATCTTCGTCCCGCAGTTCATGCAGAGCGGCGCGTCGGCCGACACGCCGATGATGGACTCCAGCAGCTCGGTGGAGCTGTGCACGTCCGACTTCACCTCGGCCGTGACCTGCGGCTTGCGCTCGGTCACCGGCACCGACTGGGCCAAGGCCTCGAGGTCGTCCTCGGTCTCGCTGGTCGGCGCGTAGCTGCCGGTGTCGAGCTGGCGGGACCGCTCCTCTGCGGTGTAGATGCCGAGTGCCGACCGGGTGTCGAAGGGCAGGTAGTCCAGCGCCAGCCGCCGGAAGATGTAGTCCACGATCGACTGCGCCATCCGGATGTCCGGGTCATCGGTCAAACCGGCCGGCTCGAAGCGCATGTTCGTGAACTTCGAGACGTAGGTCTCCAGCGGAACGCCATGCTGCAGGGCGATCGAGATGGCGATGGAGAAGGCGTCCATCACGCCGGCCAGCGTCGACCCCTGCTTGCCCAGCTTGAGGAACACCTCGCCCAGGCCGTCGTCGGGGTACGAGCCGGCGGTCAGGTAGCCCTCTGCCCCGCCGACAGCGAAGGACACGGTCTGGGACGGACGGGACTTGGGGAGCCGCCGGCGAACCGGGTGGTACTCGACAACCGGAGCAGCCTCGGGGGTCGCGACGGCGTCCTGCTTGGCGCCCTTGCCGGCTGACAGCGGCTGACCGACCTTGCAGTTGTCGCGGTAGACCGCGAGCGCCTTCAGCCCGAGCTTCCAGCCCTGGTAGTAGACGTCGGCGATGTCCTCGACGGTGGCCGACTCCGGCAGGTTGACGGTCTTCGAGATCGCCCCGGAGAGGAACGGCTGGGTGGCGGCCATCATGCGCACGTGACCCATCGCGCGGATCGCCCGGGCGCCCATCGCGCAGTCGAAGACGTCGTAGTGCTCCGGCCTGAGGCCCGGCGCGTCCTGCACGTGTCCGTGCTCGCCGATGAACTCGACGATCGCCTCGATCTGCTCCTGCTGGTAGCCGAGTGCCTTGAGCGCCCGCGGCACCGTCTGGTTGACGATCTGCATCGAGCCGCCGCCGACCAGCTTCTTGAACTTGACCAGCGCCAGGTCCGGCTCGATCCCGGTCGTGTCGCAGTCCATCATCAGGCCGATGGTCCCGGTGGGGGCGAGCACCGACGCCTGGGCGTTGCGCCAGCCGTTGTCGGCACCGATCTTGAGGCACTTGGCCCACTCGGCGGTAGCGTGCGCGAGCACCGACTTGTCGGTCTCGTGGAAGAACCGGACCGAGTCGTTGGCGGCCGCGTGCTTGCGCATCACCCGGGCGTGGCCCTCGGCATTGCGGGCGAAGCCGTCGTACGGGCCGACCACGCCGGCCAGCTCCGCGGAGCGGCGGTATGCGGTACCGGTCATCAGCGAGGTGATGGCGCCGGCCATCGCGCGGCCTGCGTCCGAGTCATACGCCAGGCCCGAGGCCATCAGCAGCGCGCCGAGGTTGGCGTAACCGATACCGAGCTGCCGGTAGGCGCGGGTGTTGATGCCGATGGACTCCGTCGGGAAGTCGGCGAAGCAGATCGAGATATCCATCGCCGTGATGATCAGCTCGACGGCCTGGACGAACTTCTCCGAGTCGAAGCTGTTGCCCTCGCCCAGGAACTTCATCAGGTTCAGCGAGGCGAGGTTGCAGGACGTGTTGTCCAGGCTCATGTACTCCGAGCACGGGTTCGAGGCGGTGATCCGGCCCGACTCCGGGTTCGTGTGCCAGTCGTTGATGGTGTCGTCGTACTGGATGCCCGGGTCGGCGCACTCCCACGCGGCCTTGGCGACCTTGTTGAAGAGGCCCTTGGCATCGACGGTCTCGATGACCTCGTGCGTCGTACGAGCACGCAGCCCGAACTGGCCACCCTCTTCGACGGCGCGCATGAACTCGTCCGAAACCCGGACGGAGTTGTTGGCGTTCTGGTACTGGACCGAGGTGATGTCGGCGCCACCGAGGTCCATGTCGAACCCGGCGTCGCGGAGCACCCGGATCTTGTCCTCTTCACGGGCCTTGGTCTCGACGAACTCGACGATGTCGGGGTGGTCGATGTCGAGCACGACCATCTTCGCCGCGCGTCGGGTCGCGCCGCCGGACTTGATCGTGCCCGCGGAGGCGTCGGCGCCCCGCATGAAGCTGACCGGTCCGGACGCGGTACCGCCGGAGGACAGCAGCTCCTTGGATGAGCGGATCCGGGACAGGTTCAGCCCCGCGCCCGACCCGCCCTTGAAGATCAGGCCCTCTTCGCGGTACCAGTTCAGGATCGAGTCCATCTTGTCGTCGACCGCGAGGATGAAGCAGGCGCTGACCTGCTGGGGCGAGGTCGTGCCCACGTTGAACCACACCGGCGAGTTGAAGCTGAAGACCTGGTGCAGCAGCATCCAGGTGAGCTCGTGCTCGAACACCTCGGCGTCCTGAGCGGAGCGGAAGTACCCGTACTCCTCGCCGGCCGTGCGGTAGGTGTGGACGACGCGGTTGATCAGCTGCTTCAGCGACCACTCACGCTGACTGGTCCCGACCGCGCCGCGGAAGTACTTCGTCGTCACGATGTTGGCGGCATTGACCGACCAGGACACCGGGAACTCGACGCCACGCTGCTCGAAGTTGATCGATCCGTCGCGCCAGTTCGTCATGACGACGTCCCGACGCTCCCAGTCCACCTCGTCGTAGGGGTGGGTGCCCTCGGTGGTGTAGACCCGCTCGACGGCAAGGCCGTTCGAGGGATACACCGGCTGCGACTTGGCGCTCGCCTTGACCGTGCGGGCCTCGCCTGAGTGCTTGGCATTGGCCGCCGACTTGCCGGCGCCCTTGGCACCCGATGCTGAACTTCCGGTGGATCCGCCTTCGACAACCTCGGTCATAGCCGGCTGTTCCCCTTTTCTCTGATTCCCGTGTGACTGGCTGGTGCCCATGCTCATGCTGGTGCTGGTGCTGGTGGTGTCGCTCGGTTGCGATGCCAACCCCGGTGGCATCGCCTTACTAGGTGCTTAGTTCGGCGGCATCAGGTGCTCAGTTCGGCCGTCGCCGTGCTCTGTTCAGCCGTCGCATCGCGATGCTCGCCGCGCAGCTCGCTGATTGCCTTCTCGAAGTCGTCGATGGAGCTGAAGGCCTGGTACACACTCGCGAACCGCAGGTAGGCGACCTCGTCCAGCGCCCTCAGCGGGCCGAGGATCGCCAGTCCGACTTCGGGCGCCGGAATCTCGGCACAGCCGGTGGCTCGAATCGCCTCTTCGACGGTCTGTGCCAGCTGTGCCAGTGCGTCCTCGTCGACCGGACGCCCCTGGCAGGCGCGCCGGACGCCACTGATGACCTTTTGACGGCTGAAGGGCTCGGTCACCCCGCTGCGCTTGATGACTGCCAGGGTTGCCTCCTCGACCGTGGTGAAGCGCTTGCCGCACTCGGGACAGCTACGGCGCCGACGGATGACCTGGCCCTCGTCCTGCTCGCGGGAGTCGGTCACCCGTGAGTCAGGATGACGGCAGTACGGGCACCGCATGCGGGCTACTCCCTCGGTTCAGCCGTGCTGGTTTCGGCCGCATCCCCCGCAGGACCATCCCCAGACGGGTGTGCACAAGGTGGGGACCGCCGGTGGATGGGGCGGTTCTACCTGTGGACGCCTGTGGACGGAAAAATCAACCTGTGGACGAACGACATGCATGTAACTACTACATCTAGGGGTGAACGCTAGATGGTGATCGAAGCTTCCGCAAGCTGTGGGCTGACCCGCGCGTGTCGCTGTCCGGCGATGATCTTGAGCTGCGGCGCTCGCTGACATGGCGGCTGCTCGCTCTTTCTGCGTGCGGGTTGGTATGTGCTCAGGTGGTCATGGCGGCTCACTGGCATACCAACCCGGTCGGTCAGGGCGCCGACGGCCATGGCAACAGAGCTGTACCTCTAGCCGAGCTTTAGGGTTTGGCCAGGCGTCAAGGCGACGGTGCCGAGGTGGTTGACACTCCGCAGTCGCGACACAACCGGCCGCGGGTCACGGTTGGGCGCCACGCGCTGCGCTATCGACCACAGGGTGTCGCCTGCCTGCACTGTCACCGGTGCGGCGCTCACAGGCGGAGCCCCGGCATCGGCGGACCCGAGCGAGAGATGCGCTACCAGCAGCATCAACGTCCCCAGGCCCAGCACAGCCACCGAAAGCACGACCGTGCCCCGACGGGTAAGCCGCACTGCTGACCGGCGGGCTGAGGCCAAGGGGGCGGCGCGGAGCGTCGGCACGGCAGGGCTCACGGCCGGACGCGGTGCCGGACACGTCAGCGCGCGAGCCGGGGCGCCTGCGCGGAGCAGGCGCACCGACGACCCGCTGACGGCGGCACGAGGACCGCGGCGCGGGAGAAGCGCCCGTGCGTCCGGTGACGCGCTGGGCAAGATGGTCACCGCAGGCCGGGGAACCGCTGACCACATCGCCTCGCGGGAAGGCGTGACCAGGCGCAGCGCGCGAGCAGGCTTCGCGACCGCTCGGCTGCGCCCGCGGGCACGCGCTGGGATGGAAACCTCGGGGGCGAACTCGCTAGCGACTGACATGGCCGTCCTCCTCATTCGTCGGGCACCAAGCCCGCCTCCGGTTCGAACATACTTTCGATCGAACGCCTCTCCGAATGTCTACTACAAGGGTCCGACAGAAGCTAGGGATCCGACACGCCGAATCGAACGGACGTTTGAAATAAGTGCTGCCACCGCGCTATCTTCAGGGCACTTCATCCGCTGTGTGACCAGCGCGGTCGGGCATCAGCGGGCGAGCGGAACGACAGCAGCGAACGGTTGCGGACTGCCACAGCCGCTGCCGTGCCGGCCACGCCGGCCAGAGACGAGAAAGCGAGACTCCCGGTGCCCAAGACACCCACGACGCCGCCCCGCCGGGGTCCCGGACGACCGAAGAACAGCACATTGGCCGAACTGCCCGACAACGACACCGGAGACGGCCTCACCGCCCGGCAGCGCGTCATTCTGAATGTCATCCGGGACTCGGTGCAGAATCGCGGCTTTCCACCGAGCATGCGAGAGATCGGCGATGCGGCCGGCCTGCAGTCGACGTCCAGCGTGAGCCATCAGCTGGCGGTGCTAGAGCACAAGGGCTTCATTCGTCGGGACCCCAACAAGCCGCGGGCCCTGGACGTCCGCTCCCCCGACGAACACGAGGAGTCCGCCTCTACTCAGCCCCGGTTACATCCGGTCGCGGACGACGCTCTCAATGCCGGTTCGCCTACCCCGGTGCTCGTTCCGGTGATCGGGCGCATCGCTGCCGGCGGACCCATCCTGGCCGAGCAGGTCGTAGAAGACGTCTTTCCGCTACCGCGAACCCTGGTGGGCGAGGGCACGCTCTACATGCTCAAGGTCCAGGGCGACTCGATGATCGACGCGGCGATCACCGACGGCGACTGGGTGGTCGTGCGCCAGCAGCCCGACGCCGACAACGGCGAGATTGTGGCCGCGATGATCGACGGAGAGGCGACGGTGAAAACATTCCGGCGTCGCGATGGGCACGCCTGGCTGCTTCCGCACAACGAGGCCTACTCGCCCATCCCCGCCGATAACGCGACCATCCTCGGCCGCGTCGTGGCGGTTCTGCGCAAGGTATGACGCAGCGGCGTCCTGTCGCTGCGTCTGTCCTACTGGGCCTGGGCCTGCTGCTGAGGTGCTTCCCGTGGCGCCCCGGCGGCGGGCTCGGTCTGCGTCGAGTCCGGCACCGGCGACACCACCGTGGCCACCGGCGGAACGACCGGCACCACGGGCGCTGTCGGGCTGACCGGCGCAGTGGGGACAACCGGCGTCCCTGCTACCGGCGGGCCAGCGTGGGTGTCTGCCGCGTCGCGGCTGGAGTCGTCCTCGCCCATGCCCTTCATCTCAGTCTTGAAGATGCGAAGCGAGCGACCAACCGACCTCGACATCTCCGGCAGCTTCTTGTACCCAAACAGGACCAGCACTACGAGGGCGAGAATCACCCAGTGCGACGGCGCTTCCAAACCAGGCATGCCTTTGTCTCCCTGTCGACGGCAGCAACATCACTCAGCCTACGCGGCACGGGCCGAACCAGAGCGGTGCGGAGCGCGGAGTGCAGCGGATTCGATACCGCGCGCGGCGCCTACACCGTGGCGAACTCTTCCAGCGTCGCGGCCAGATCGGGACGAACCCGCGCGCTGATCAGCGTCCCATCGTTCGTGTGGTCCTCGGAGACCACTTCACCGTCGGAGTGGATCCGGGCGAGCAGATCGCCACGGGTGTACGGGATGAGCGCCACCACCGAGCGATCCGGCCGCGGCAAGCGCTCCTCGATGAGCTGCCGGAGGTCGTCCAGGCCGAATCCGGTGCGGGCCGAGACGAACAGCGCGCTGGGCACCAGGCTGCGCAGGCGCAGCTGGGTCTCGGCGTCGGCGTCATCGACCTTGTTGAAGATAATCTGCTCCGGCACGTCGAGCGCCTCGATGTCGGCAAGCACCTCGCGCACGGCCTTGATCTGTGCTTCCGGGTCCTCGTCGGAGGCGTCCACGACATGCAGGATCAGATCCGCGGCGGCGACCTCCTCCAGGGTGGACCGAAAAGCCTCGACGAGTTGGTGCGGAAGGTGCCGGACGAAACCGACCGTGTCCGACAGTGTGTACACCCGGCCGTCGGAGGTCTCCGCGCGGCGGACCGTCGGATCCAGCGTGGCGAACAGCGCGTTCTCGACCAGGACACCGGCACCGGTGAGCCGATTGAGCAGCGAGGACTTGCCCGCGTTGGTATAGCCGGCCAGGACCACGGAGGGAACCTGGTTGTTGTCGCGACGGGAGCGCTTGACGTCGCGGGCGGTCTTCATGCCGGAAATCTCTTTGCGCAGTTTCGACATCCGCGCGGTGATGCGGCGCCGGTCGATCTCGAGCTTGGTCTCACCGGGGCCACGGCCACCGATGCCGACACCGTTCGCGGCCCGTCCACCGACCTGCCGCGAGAGCGACTCACCCCAACCGCGCAGACGCGGTACCAGGTACTGCAGCTGGGCCAGTTCCACCTGGGCCTTGCCCTCGCGGGACCGGGCGTGCTGGGCGAAGATGTCCAGAATCAGCGCGGTCCGGTCGACCACCTTCACCTTCACGACCCCTTCCAGCTGCCTGAGCTGGCCAGGGGCCAGCTCACCGTCACAGATGACGGTGTCCGCGCCGGTCGTATCAACGACATCACGGAGCTCCTTGGCCTTACCCGAGCCGATGTAGGTTGCGGGGTCCGGGCGGTCCCTGCGCTGCACGAGCCCGTCCAGAACCTCGGAGCCAGCCGTCTCGGCCAGCCGGGCCAGCTCGCGCATCGAGTTCTCGGCCTGGGCCAGAGTTCCGGTGGTCCACACGCCCACGAGCACGACGCGTTCGAGGCGAAGTTGCCGGTATTCGACCTCGGTGATGTCGGTGAGCTCTGTCGACAGGCCGGCGACGCGGCGCAGCGCCGCGCGTTCGGACAGGTCGTACTCGCCGAGCGTGAAGTCAGGGCCGTCAGCGGAGTCAGTGGTGAATCGCCGAACACCCGACTGGCTGCCCGAGGAGCTGTGCCCGTCGGAGGCCACCGTGAGGTCGTGAGTCGCTTCTTCAGCAACCGGCGCCGTGGCGCCCTTGCCGGCATCTGTTCGTTGGTCAGCAGTCATCGTCTTCCATGGTGACACCAGGGCGCCCCTGAATGCGACGCAATTTCACTCAGAGCACTAACGGTGCTCGGCGAGCCAGTCCGCGCCGATCTCGACCGTTGCCATCAGGACCGCCGGCCCGGACAGCACCACCTCACCGGTGTCACGCCAGGACACCCGGCACTGGCCTCCTGGCACATCGACCAGCCACTCGTCGGTCCCGGCGCTGTCCCCCGCCACCGCGACCACGGCCGCACAGATGCCGGTGCCGCAGGATCGGGTCTCACCCACGCCGCGCTCGTGCACCCGCATCCGGATGCGCCGCGGGCCGGTACGGACGGCAAACTCCACGTTCTGCCCGTCGGGCAGGCCCGGCTCAACCGTCGGCGGCTGCGTCAGATCGAGCACCGAAAGATCCTGCACCGAGTCCAGTTCGACGACGACGTGTGGATTGGGCAGGTCGATCGCGATGGACCCGAACACCTCGGCCAGACCGGTCACCCGGACGGTCGGACGCTCCGGGCGGGGGCTCGCCATCCCCATGTCGACGCTGACGTTCGATCCGTCGAAGCTCAGCGTCTTCGGGCCGCCGCGGGTCGCGATGGTCGTGGTCCCCTCGATCAGGCCTGCCTGCCGCAAATACCACCCGAACACCCGGACGCCATTGCCGCACATTTCGGCGATGGACCCGTCGGCGTTGTGGTAATCCATGAAGAACTCCGCCTCGCCGGCCTGCTTGCGCACATCAGGCTCGGTGGCCAGTTCGGTGCGCACCACGCGCAGCACGCCGTCCGCGCCCAAGCCCGCGTGCCGGTCACAGAGCGCCCGCACCAGTGATGGCGAGAGCGACAGGTGCGCATCCAGATCCGGCAGCACGACGAAGTCGTTCTCGGTGCCGTGACCCTTCAGAGCGGTCAAAGTGTGCGTCATCGGACCAGCATAGGCGGCAGCACCGTCACGGCGGTATCGATCAGATCCGGTGTTGATGAGTCCAACCAGTGCAGCCGCGGGTCCCGGCGGAACCACGAGCGCTGCCGTCGGACGAATCGCAGCGTCCCCCGTATCGTGGACTCGAGCGCCTCGTCCAGGTCGCCCCGCACGGCGCCGTCGTCGTCCAGTACCGCCAGCAGCTGCTGGTAGCCGAGCGCCTTGGACGCCGTGGGGCTGTCGCGCAGTCCCAGCGGCAGCAACCGACGGACCTCATCGAGCAGCCCCTGCTCCATCATGCGCGGCACCCGCAGCCGCACGCGATCATCGAGATCCGGACGATCAAGGGCTAGCTGGACTGTTGGATAGATCGATTCGAATGCCGGCATCGCCGCGACGAACGGCTTGCCGGTGATCTCGATGACTTCGAGCGCGCGGACGATCCGCCGTCCGTTGGAGGGCAGGATCGCCGCGGCAGCCGCCGGGTCCAGGGCTGCCAGCCGGCGGTGCAGCGTGGCGGCGCCCACTGACTCCAGCTCAGCGGTCAGCCGGGCGCGCACCGGCGGCGACTCCCCCGGAAAGTCCAGCCGATCGAGCGCGCCGCGGATGTAGAGGCCGGAGCCTCCCACCAGCACGGCCACCTTGCCCCGATCGCGGATGTCATCGATCGCCGCCCGAGCCAGCGTCTGGTATTCGGCCACCGCCGCCGACTTGTCCAGCGGCCAAACGTCCAGCAGATGGTGGCGGATTCCGCCGCGCTGGTCCTCGACGAGCTTCGCCGAGCCGATGTCCATACCCTCGTACAGCTGCATGGAGTCGGCGTTGACGATCTCGGCGTCCATCCGCCGCGCGAGGGCCACCGCGAGGTCGGATTTGCCGGTTGCCGTCGGTCCGATCACCGCAACGACAGGCGGTCCGGCTGGTGCGGAATCGGTGACAGTCACGTTGCAACAGGCTAACCGGCTGCACCGCCACCCTCCGCAGTCGTGTCTAATGCTCGATATGAGTTCGGAGTGGGGACGTATTGACGACGCCGGCACGGTGTTCGTGAAGACCGCGGACGGCGAGCGAGAGGTCGGCTCGTGGCAGGCCGGAGACCCCGAAGCGGGGCTGGCCTACTACATCCGCCGCTATGAAGACCTGCAGACCGAAGTAGCGCTGCTGACCAAGCGGCTGCAGTCCGGTGCGGGCGATGCGAAGGCGACCAAGTCGCAGGCCATGACTCTGCACGCCTCGTTGCCGACAGTCGCCGCAGTCGGAAACCTGGCGGCGCTGGACACCCAGCTCGTCGCACTGATCACCGCCGCCGACGCCAAGATGGGTGAGCAGGCTGAAGCGCGTGAGGCGGCCAAGGCCGGCGCGATCGCGAAGAAAGAGGCACTGGCCGCCGAAGCCGAGGCAATCGCCGAGACGTCGACCCAGTGGAAGGCAGCGGGCGACCGGCTGCGCACCATCGTGGACGAGTGGAAACTGATCAAGGGCATCGACCGCAAGACCGATGACACGCTGTGGAAGCGCTTCGCGGCGGCCCGCGACGCGTTCGGCAAGCGGCGGGGCAGCCACTTCGCCAATCTGGACACCGAGCGTGAGACGGCCAAGTCCATCAAGGAGCGCCTGGTAGCCGAGGCCGAGGCGCTGTCCGTTTCGGACGACTGGCGCGAGACCGCTGATGCCCTCAAGGATCTGATGGGCCAGTGGAAGAGCGCTCCGCGGGCCAACCGCAGCACCGAGGACGCGCTCTGGAAGAGGTTTCGCGCGGCTCAAGACGCCTTCTTCGAACGGCGCTCGGGAGTATTCGCCGAGCGGGACGCCGAGCAGGTGCAGAACCTGAAGGAGAAGGACGCCATCATCGCCGAGGCGGTGGCGCTCGACGTGTCGGACCCGCGCCACGCGCAGGTAGCGCTGCGTGACCTGCAGGAGCGGCTCGAGGCGATCGGGCACGTGCCCCGGGACGCGATGCCCCGAGTGGAAGCACGGATGCGCGCCGCCGAGCAGCGGGTGCGCGAGGCCCTGGACGCCGAGTGGAAGCGCGGAGCCACGGAGTCCAACCCTTTCCTGGCGCAGCTGCGTGAGCGACTGGCCGAGGCTGAGGCAAAGCTGGCCAGGGCCCAGGCCTCCGGTGACGCCGGCCGGATCGCCAAGGCCGAGGCTGATGTGGCCAGCCGGAAGGCGCTTCTCCCCGAGTAGCGCTACCGACGAAGCCGACCAGTCAGGCCGGCCGGCGGCCGATGCTGAGCAGCGGCTTCGTCGGTGCCGACGGCGCCTGGTGCGCAGGCGAGGCCGTACCCCGCCAGGGCCGGTGCGCGCTGATTCCGCCGTCGGCGACGAAGTGGTGCGGGGCCGCGTAGGTGATCCGCGCGGTCACCAGATCACCGGGTGACACCGCGACGTTCCCGGCGAGAACGTGCACCAGCCGGCCGTCCCGCGCCCGTCCAGAGGTGCGCAGGTTGGCGTGGTCCTTCTTGCCCTCGAACGAGCTCACCAGGACCTCGACATCGGTGCCGACCAGCCGCTTGTTCTCATCCCAGCTGATCCGCTCCTGTAGCTCGATCAGCCGGTCGTAACGTTCCTGGACGACGGCCTTCGCAATCTGGCCGTCCATCATCGCGGCCGGAGTTCCGGGCCGCGGCGAGTACTGGAAGGTGAAGGCGCTGGCAAAGCGCGCCTGCTCGACCACCCGGAGCGTCTCGGCGAAATCCGCCTCCGTCTCGCCGGGAAAGCCGACGATGATGTCGGTGGTGATGGCGGCGTGCGGCATCGCGGCCCGGACCGAGTCGATGATCTGCAGGTAGCGGCTCTGCCGGTACGAGCGACGCATCGCCCGCAGGACCGCGTCGGACCCCGACTGCATCGGCATGTGCAGCTGCGGGCACACATTCGGCGTCTCGGCCATGGCGGCGATGACATCGTCGGTGAAGTCGCGCGGGTGCGGGCTGGTGAACCGCACCCGGTCCAGCCCATCGATCCGACCGCAGGCTCGCAGCAGCTTGCCGAAGGCGAGCGGGTCACCGAACGAGCGACCGTAGGAGTTGACGTTCTGACCGAGCAGAGTCACCTCGGTCACGCCCTGCGCCACCAGCGCCTCGACCTCGGCGAGCACATCTCCCGGCCGTCGGTCGGTTTCTTTACCCCGCAGGCTCGGCACGATGCAGAACGTGCAGGTGTTGTCGCATCCCACCGAGACCGAGACCCACGCGGAGAACGCCGATTCCCGACGGCTGGGCAGGTCGGACGGAAAGTTCGCGAGGGAGTCCAGGATCTCGACCTGGGCCTCGTGGTTGTGCCTGGAACGCTCGAGCAGGACGGGCAGGCTCGCCAGGTTGTGGGTACCGAACACCACATCCACCCAGGGCGCCTTGGTGAGCACCGCTGCCTGGTCCTTCTGTGCCAGGCAGCCGCCGACGGCGATCTGCATGCCCGGTCGCGTCTTCTTGATCGGCGCCAATTGGCTGAGGTTGCCGTAGAGCCGATTGTCGGCGTTCTCGCGTACCGCACAGGTGTTGAACACCACCAGGTCGGCCTCGCGCCCGCTCTGATCGTCGGCGCGCACGTAGCCGGCCTGTTCGAGCAGACCGGACAGGCGTTCGGAGTCATGCACGTTCATCTGGCAGCCGTACGTACGGATCGCGTAGGTACGTTGGCTGTCGCCGCTTGGGGCGGGTGCGAGGTCAGCGGTCATCGAGGCATCCATATCGGGGTCAAGAGTACGAGGCCACCCGCCCGGCCGACACGCGCCCTTGGCGTCAGCCTGCGCCGTGCCGCCATACCAAGCGCTCGAGCGCGCGGCCGGATGAACAGGCCCCGGGCTAGTGCGCGACCTCGGTAGCACGAGACTCCCGCACCACGGTGACACGGATCTGCCCCGGATAGGTGAGCTCGTCCTCGATCTGCTTGGCCACCTCGCGGGCAATCACTCCGGCGCCGAGGTCGTCAACCTCGTTGGGCAGCACCATGACCCTGACTTCGCGGCCGGACTGCATGGCGAACACCCGCTCTACACCGGGCCGGGCGGTCGCGATCTGTTCGATTCGCTCCAGGCGCTTGACGTAGGCCTCGAGTGATTCTCGCCGAGCCCCAGGGCGCGACGCGGAGCAGGCGTCGGCGGCCTGGGTCAGCACTGCTTCGACGGTCTTGGGCTGAACCTCATTGTGATGGGCCTCGACGGCGTGGGCGACCGCCTCACTTTCGCCGTATCGACGCAGCAGATCGGCTCCGATGACTGCGTGGCTGCCCTCGACCGCATGCGTGAGCGCCTTGCCGATGTCGTGCAGGAACGCCGACCGCTTGATCAAACTCGGCTCGAGCCCGAGTTCGCTGGCCATGACTCCGGCGATGTGGGCGGTTTCAACCAGGTGGCCGAGCACGTTCTGGCCGTAACTGGTGCGGTACTTCAACCGCCCCAGCGTCGGAATCAAACGCTCATCGAGGTCGGTGATGCCCACGTCCGCGAGTGCGTCGCGAGCCGACCGAAGACACAGCTCGTCCACCTCGACGGTCGCCTGCTCGTACACCTCTTCGATGCGGTGGGGGTGGATCCGGCCGTCGAGCACCAGCTTCTCGAGAGTGATCCGGCCGATCTCTCGCCGCACCGGGTCGAAGCAGGACAGCAGCACCGCCTCCGGGGTGTCGTCGATGATCACGTTGACACCGGTGACCGACTCGAAGGCGCGAATGTTGCGGCCCTCGCGGCCGATGATGCGGCCCTTCATCTCGTCACTGGGCAGATGCAGCACGCTGACCACGGTTTCGGCGGTCTGCTCGCTGGCGACCCGTTGCACCGCGTCCACGACAATGGCTCGGGCGCGCTCGGTGCCTTCGGCGCGTGCCTCGTTCTCGATGGAGCGCACCAGGGTGGCGGCGTCACGGCGGGCATGGGACTCGACGGAGGCGAGCAGTTCGGCTTTCGCCTCGTCCGAGCTGAGTCCGGCGACGCGCTCCAGTGCTGCCACCCGGTCTACGTCCAGCTGTTCCCGAACGGTCTCTAGTTCGGCGCGGAGCGCGTCGAGAGAGTGCTGCTCCGCGTCAAGCCCGGTTCGCCGCCGTTCCAGTTCGGCGCCGGCCGACGCCAACTCCTCAGCGCACCGGTCGAGGTCGGCGCCACGTGCGTTCAGATCTGCGTCGACTCCCTCGGCCGCGGCCGTCCGGGTCTGGAGTTCGCGGTCCGCGCTGCGTCGCGCGTCAGCCAGCAGATCCGTGGCCGACGCCTCCGCTCGAGCTTTCATCGCTTCAACGCTCGCCCGGTTCGCGTCCGCTTCCGTTTGGGCGGCCCGGCGTAGCGATTCCAACTCGACGTTCAGCGACCGGCGCGCCGATTCAACGTCTCGCTGCGTTCGTTCACGCACGGCGTCGGCCTCGGCCTCAGCGGCCCGAAGGGCATTAGCTCCCTGATCGGCAACTGCCGCCTCTGCGACGGTTGCCCCGCCTGCGGCGGGAGTGCCCTTGTGGCTCGCGTACACGGACAGGAACCGAAGCCCGAGGACCAGGAGTAACAAGAATGCGGCGGCGACCGCCACCAATTGAACCGAATGATTCATCTACGTCCTCCTCTCGTGGAGGCGACGCGTCAGTCAAGACTCATCGCAACAGCACACCCAGGAGGTGGGATCCGTCGCATCGTGCCGCCAGTGGCGATGGCTCGGCCACCCGTGTCGCTACCGCAGACTAGACAGGCGGGCGATACCGGGCCGCCTGACTGACTTTGGCTGGCAACGATCAAACGGACGAACACTCGGCGCTATATGTCAGTGAGCTGCGGCATGGGCGCAGCACATCCTGTCTCCTGATGATGTGAGGCTATGAACGAACGGGCACAGGGTCAAGCAAGCCGTGCAGTGTCGTCGCTCGGTACTTCAGCCGACAGCTCACCTAAAACCTCACGGACCACCTGATATGCCACGCCAGGTGAATAGCCTTTGCGAGCAAGCATCCCCACGAGCCGACGGGTCTTGACGTTGGGTTCGAGCTTGCCCATCGACTTGGCCTTGCGCTGCACCAACTTGGCCGCTGTCTCTCGCTCGCGGTCGGCATCGATGGCGATCACCGCCGTTTTGGCCAGGTCGTCGTCGACACCCTTGGCGCGCAGTTGCCGCTTGATCTCGTTCGCCGCCAACCCACGGGAGCTGTGCACGGCGGTCGTAAAGCTGGCGGCAAACGCTACGTCGTCAATGAGAGCAACCCACCTGAGCCGATCAAGAACTCGCGCAGCTACCTCGTCGGGAACCTGTCGCGAGGTCAGTGCGTCGCTTAACTCGGCCCGCGTTCTAGCCCGCATCGTCAACAGGCGCAGGCAAATCGCGCGCGCCTCTTCGTCTGGGTCGTCGGCTATGCGGCGAGCTGCTTCATCGGCACGTCTACTCCGAGCTTCAGCGGGCGACGGGTGAGGCCTGCCGCCCGCTGAAGCTCGTCGGCCCATCACTCGTCCTCTCAGAAGTCGACCGGCGCGGGCAGTGCGGCATCTTCGGCCACAACCGCCCCGACGCCCAACTTCTCCTTGATTTTCTTCTCGATCTCATCAGCGAGGTCGGGGTTATCGCGGAGGAAGTTGCGGACGTTCTCTTTGCCCTGTCCGAGCTGATCACCGTCATAGGTATACCAAGCGCCGGACTTACGGACGATCGCCTGCTCGACACCGACGTCGATCAGCGAACCCTCGCGGCTGATGCCCTGGCCGTAGACAATGTCGAACTCGGCCTGCTTGAACGGCGGCGCAACCTTGTTCTTCACGACCTTGACCCTGGTGCGGTTGCCGACTGCGTCGCCGCCGTCCTTCAAGGTCTCGATGCGACGGACATCAAGCCGGATCGATGAGTAAAACTTCAGCGCCTTGCCACCGGTCGTGGTTTCGGGCGACCCGAACATGACGCCGATCTTCTCGCGCAGTTGGTTGATGAAGATCGCGGTGGTGCCGGAGTTGCTGAGGGCGCCCGTGATCTTACGCAACGCCTGGCTCATCAGACGCGCTTGCAGGCCCACGTGGCTGTCACCCATCTCGCCCTCGATTTCGGCGCGCGGAACGAGAGCCGCCACCGAGTCGACGACGATGATGTCCAGTGCGCCCGAGCGGATCAGCATGTCCATGATTTCGAGCGCCTGCTCGCCGGTGTCGGGCTGGCTTACCAGCAGGGCGTCGGTGTCTACGCCCAAGGCCCGGGCGTACTCGGGGTCGAGCGCGTGCTCGGCGTCGATGAAGGCGGCGACGCCGCCGGCTGCCTGAGCATTGGCGACGGCGTGCAGTGCGACGGTCGTCTTACCGGAGCTTTCCGGGCCATAGATCTCGACGATTCGGCCACGCGGGAGCCCCCCGATACCCAGGGCGATGTCGAGGGCGATGGAGCCGGTGGGAATGACCTCGATCGGGACGTATGGTCGCTCGCCCAGCCGCATCACCGAGCCCTTGCCGAATTGCTTGTCAATCTGACCCAGCGCGACTTCAAGAGCCTTGTCGCGGTCAAATGCTGTGGCCATGTCTGGTACCTCTCTCGTTTTCGGTGTTCATCACGTAACTGCGACGCTAGAGCTGGGCGCCGACAGTTTTGCCGGACAAGCAGATCTGTGGACCACCGTGCGCTTATCCACAGCATAGCCGAACACATGTTCGATTGGGTTTAGACACGCGGAAGATGAAGCAGCTGCGGCGTCGTGTCGGCGCAACCGCTCCGTCTTTCACCGCAAGCGGTCAGACGTTCAGCGCAAGCGTTGCGGTACGTCGAACTCTTCACACACCGCGCGCCACACGGACTTCGCCGAGTCGCCGCGCTCGATGGCCTCGTTGACCGTGGCTCCCAGAGCGTTCAGCCGGTAGTCGGCCGCGACCGAAGAGGCGTAGCCATCACCGAAGCGCTGTTCCATCCGCTTCCAGAAATCACTCAGTCGCACCGGTCCAGGGTAATGCGCGTGCCCCCGGCCACCGCGGTGAGGCAGGATTCGACCATGCCGGTTCCCGCCTCGCCCGCCCCCGATCCCGCCCGCTGGTACGCCCAGAGCTGTCTCAGCGGAACCAAGGTCAGACTCGTTCCGCTGCAGATCGAGCACGCCGCCGGCTTTCGTACCGCACTGCACGCGCAGGACGGCGCGGCAGCCGTGTACCAGTGGCTCGGCAGTCCGGCCCCGGCCGCCACGGAGGATGCGGCCCGGGCCGAGGTCGTGCTCGCTCTGGCGGCACGGTCCCGAGGTGAGCGACTGCCCTACGCGCAGCTCGACGCCAGCACGGGAGAGTTCATCGGAACGACCAGCTTCTACGAGGTGAACCCCGCCGCCCGCGCGCTGGCGATCGGCTACACCTGGCTGGGCATGCCGTGGTGGCGCACCGGGCACAACACCGAATCGAAGCTGCTGATGCTCACCGAAGCCTTCGAGGCGCTCGGCGCGGCTCGTGTCGTCTGGCACACCGATGTGCGCAACGAACGCTCCAGGCGAGCCATCGAGCGGCTGGGCGCGACGAGCGAGGGGGTGCTGCGCAAGCACCGCATCCGAGCCAACGGCACCTGGCGCGACAGCGCCCAGTACGCGATGACCGACGATGACTGGCCGGCTGTCAAGCAGCAACTGCACGCCCGACTTCAGCGCTGAGCCGTACTGGGGCAAGGTCGGCGACGTTGGCGAGGTCGGCAGGTTTGCAGGTTTGGCCGGTCGGCAGGTTTGCAGGTTTGGCCGGTTGGCCGGTTGGCCGGTTGGCCGGTCGGCAGGTTTGCAGGTTTGGCCGGTTGGCCGGTTGGCCGGTTGGCCGGTTGGCCGGTTGGCCCGTTGGCAGGTTTGCAGGTTTGGCCGGTTGGCAGGTTTGGCAGGGCTGGCAGGGTTGGCAGGGGTTGTCATAGGGCGCGGGCACACTAGATACATGGATGCTCTATTCGGCCCGGCCACAGCCGCCTGGTTCGAGGGCGCCTTTCATCGGCCGACCGATGCCCAGACTGGCGCCTGGCAGGCGATCGGCAAGGGCGAACATACGCTGGTGGTCGCTCCCACCGGGTCGGGCAAGACACTGGCCGCGTTCCTTTCGGCCATCGACCGGCTCGCCGCGCTGCCCGTACCCGACGATCCCAGGCGCCGTTGCCGGGCGCTGTACGTCAGCCCGCTCAAGGCGCTCGCCGCGGATGTCGAACGCAACCTCCGCTCACCCCTCGTCGGCATCTCCCAAGCCGCTCGGCGGCTGGATCTTGCCGAGCCCGACATCAGGGTCGCGACCCGTTCGGGAGACACCTCCCCGGAGGATCGGCGCGCGTTCGCACGGCACGGCGCCGACATCCTCATCACCACGCCTGAGTCGCTGTTCCTGCTGCTCACGTCCGCTGCCCGTGAGGCGCTGGCCGGCGTCGAGACGGTGATCATCGACGAGGTGCACGCGGTTGCCGCGACGAAGCGAGGCGCGCACCTGGCGGTCACGCTGGAGCGACTGGACGCGCTGCTCGATCGGCCGGCGCAACGAATCGGACTCTCCGCGACAGTCCGGCCGATCGACGAGGTCGCCACGTTCCTCGCCGGCGGCAGGCCCGTCACGATCGTGGCACCTAAGACGGTCAAGCGACTCGACCTTTCCGTCGTCGTGCCCGTCGAGGATCTCGGCCAACTGGGCGACGGCCAGCCCGACCCGGCCGAGGACCCGCAGCGTCGGTCCTCGATCTGGCCACATGTCGAAGAGCGGGTGCTCGACCTGATCGACTCCCACCACTCCACCATCGTGTTCGCCAACTCCCGCCGGCTGGCCGAGCGATTGACGGCCCGGCTGAACGATCTCGCGGCCGAACGGGACCCGGACCGCGTGCCGAACATCCGGGCCCACCATGGCTCGGTGTCGCGCGAGCAGCGCCAGATCGTCGAAGAAGAGCTGAAGAGCGGTGCAATTCCCGCCGTCGTAGCGACGTCGTCCCTGGAACTGGGCATCGACATGGGCGCCGTCGACCTGGTGGTTCAGGTGGAATCGCCGCCGTCCGTGGCCGCGGGGATGCAGCGGCTGGGCCGTGCCGGGCACCAGGTCGGGGCGGAGTCGCGAGGCGTCATCTTTCCCAAATACCGCGGTGATCTGCTGGAGTGCGCGGTCGTCGCCGAACGCATCCGCGGCGGCCAGATCGAGTCGTTGCGCTACCCCCGCAACCCACTCGACGTCCTTGCCCAGCACATCGTCGCCATGGTTGCCCTGGACACGGTGACCGTCGACGAGGTCGAGCAGCTCGTACGCCGCAGCGCCTCGTTCGCGACCCTTCCCCGCTCGGCCCTCGAGGCGGTGCTGGACATGCTGGCCGGACGGTATCCCTCAGATGCCTTCGCCGAGCTCCGGCCCAGGCTGGTGTGGGATCGGGTGACGGGAGCCCTCACCGGACGGGCCGGTGCCCAACGCCTGGCGGTGACCTCCGGCGGCACCATCCCCGACCGCGGGCTGTTCGGAGTCTTCCTCGCCTCGGCGGACGGGCCGGGCCGGCGGGTCGGCGAGCTCGACGAGGAGATGGTCTACGAGTCCAGGGTCGGCGAGGTGTTCCTGCTGGGCTCTTCCTCGTGGCGGATCGAGGACATCACCCACGACCGGGTGCTGGTCAGCCCCGCACCGGGTCAGGCCGGCAAGATGCCGTTCTGGAAAGGGGATTCGCTCGGCCGGCCGGTGGAGCTCGGGCGGGCCCTGGGCGCCTTCGTACGTGAGCTCGGCAGCGCCGCCCCGGACCAGGCGATCGACCGTGCCCGTGCCGCCGGGCTGGACGAGTGGGCCGCCGGCAATCTGGTCGGTTACCTCGCCGAACAACGGGCCGCGACGGGGCACCTGCCGACCGACCGGACCATCGTGGTCGAGCGGTTCCGCGACGAGCTCGGTGACTGGCGGCTGGTCGTGCACTCCCCCTTCGGCGCGCCGGTGAACGCGCCGTGGGCGCTGGCGATCTCAGCCTCTTTGCGTGAGCGGCACGGTCTCGACGTGCAGTCGATGCATTCCGACGACGGCATCGTGCTGCGGCTGCCCGACACCACCGCCGAGCCGCCCGGCGCGGAACTCACGGCGTTCGACCCGAGCGAGATCACATCGCTGGTCACCGCCGAGGTGACCAACTCCGCGGTGTTCGCCTCCCGTTTCCGGGAGTGCGCGGCGAGGTCCCTGCTGCTGCCCAAACGCGACCCGCGCCGGCGCGCGCCGCTCTGGCAACAGCGCCAGCGGGCCAATGCACTGATGCAGGTCGCGCGTGACTACGGCCAGTTCCCGGTCGTCCTCGAGGCCATGCGGGAGTGCTTGCAGGACGTCTATGACCTGCCCGGCCTGACCGAGCTGATGCGCCAGATCGAGTCTCGCCAGATCCGGGTCGTCGAGGTCGAGACGTCCACCCCCTCGCCGTTCTCCCAGTCGCTGCTGTTCAGCTACGTCGGAATGTTCCTGTACGACACCGACGCCCCGCTGGCCGAGCGCCGGGCGCAGGCGCTGACGCTGGACACCTCGCTACTCGCCGAGCTGATGGGCTCGCCGGATCTGCGGGATCTGTTGGACGAGACTGCCATCGCCGAGTCCATTGCCGACGCCCAGCGCCTCAGCGAGACCAGGCGGGTCAGCGGCCCCGACCAGACGCACGACCTGCTGCGCGAGGTCGGTGACCTCACCACGGACGAGGCGATCGCCCGGGGCGCCACACCGGCCGACCTCGATCAGCTCAGGGCCGCCCGCCGGATCATCGAGGTGCGCATCGCCGGTGAAGCCCGGTGGATCACCATCGAAGACGCGGGCCGGGTCCGAGACGCGCTTGGAGTGGCCCTGCCCGTCGGAATCCCCGAGGCGTTCACCGAACTGGTGGCCGACCCGCTCGGTGATCTGCTGTCGCGGTACGCGCGGACCCACGGCCCGTTCGTCGTAGCCGAGCCCGCGGCCCGACTCGGCCTGGGCGCGGCCGTAGTCCAGGCCGGCTACGAGCGGCTCGTCGCGACCGGCCAGGTCATGGCCGGTGAGTTCAGCCCGGGACAGGCGGGTCGCCAGTTCTGTGGCGCCACGATGTTGCGCACCATTCGGCGCCGTTCGCTGGCCGCGCTGCGCCGCGAGGTCGAGCCGGCCCCGCAGGCCGTCCTGGCCCAGTTCCTGCCGGAATGGCAGGGTGTGGGCGGCGGCCGCCGCAGCCGGGGCATCGACGGCCTCGCCCGGGCGGTCGAACAGCTCGCCGGAGTCGCGGTACCAGCCAGTGCGCTGGAAAGCCTGGTGCTGCCCGCACGAGTGGCCGACTACTCCCCCGCGATGCTCGATGAGCTGACCAGTTCCGGTGAGGTGCTGTGGTCAGGCGCCGGTTCGCTGGCCGGAAACGACGGCTGGATCGCCCTGGCACCGGCCGACGTCGCCGCCGAGCTGCTGCCTCCCGTGGTTGACATCGAACTCACCGAGCTGCACAAGTCGATCCTGGCGGCCCTGGAGGGTGACCAGGCGCTGTTCCTTCGGGCCCTGGTCGACCGGGTCCGCGCCGAGCTGCCGGCGGGCGTGGCGGCTTCCGCTGCAGCCGGCCAGCCTTCGGCGACGAGCTCGTCGCCGATCCGGTCGACCGCGGCGATCCGCTCGACTACAGCGATCCGCTCGACGGCGGCAATCTACACGACGGAGACCTCCAGGACAGCAAGCCTCACAGTGGATAACGCCGATGGCCAGGGCCGGACCTCGGAGGCCGACATCGCCCGAGCCATCTGGGACCTGGTGTTCTGTGGCGCGGTCACCAACGACACGCTGGCTCCGGTGCGAGCCCGGCTGAGTGGCGGCAAGACCGCGCACAACCGGCGGCCGGCGGCGCCCCGGTCCCGGTACGGCCGGCTGGGCCGACCCGGGCCAGGGCCGGTCCCGGAGAGCCGGCCACCGTCGTCGGCGCTGCCCGGCCGGTGGTCGCGGCTGCCGGAGCGGTCCCTCGATGAGACCCGGCGCGCCGTGATGCGCACGGATGTGCTGCTCGACCGCTACGGAATCCTGACGCGTGGCGAGGTCGCGGCCGAAGGTGTGGTCGGCGGGTTCTCCGCCGTGTACCCGGTGCTGCGCCAAGCCGAGGACGCCGGCCGCTACCGGCGGGGGTACTTCGTGGAGGGGCTGGGCGCGGCTCAGTTCGGGCTGACCGGGGCGATCGACCGGCTGCGCGGCCTGGTCGCGGCCCACGAGCGGCGCTCCGGTCCCCCCGGCGAGGCGATCGTCCTGGCCGCGACCGATCCCGCCAATCCGTACGGCGCCGCCCTGGACTGGCCGGAGCGGGTCCACCAGCCCGAGTTGGACGCCGGCAAGCGGGGGCACCAGCCGGCCCGCAAGGCCGGTGCCCTTGTGGTCCTGGTCGACGGCGACTGCGCGCTGTACGTCGAACGCGGCGCCAAGACCCTGTTGTCCTTCACCACCGACGCCTCGATCCTCAGCATGGCGGCCGAGGCCCTGGCGATGAGCGCCCGGGCCGGCGCGCTGGGCAGGCTGCACGTCGAATCCGACAACGGCGATCCGATCACCGGGTCCCCGCTGGGGGAGGCGCTGCAGGCCGCGGGCTTCCGGCCGTCGCCCCGAGGTCTGAGAATGCGGGCCTGACCCGTGCCCGAGGGCGATACCGTTTTTGTCACCTGCCGGCGGCTGCACTCCGCGCTTGCCGGACGTGCCGTCACCACGTTCGATCTGCGCGTGCCGACGCTGGCCCTCGCGGATCGGGTCGGCACCACCGTCCTGGACGTGACCCCGCGCGGCAAACACGTGCTGATGCGCTTCTCCGACGGCAGCACGCTGCACAGCCACCTCAGGATGGACGGCGGTTGGCGGGTCGGTCCGGCACGCAGCCGTCCGAAGGGCAGGGACTTCGAGATCCGCGCGCTGGTCGGCAACGCTCAATGGCTCGCCGCGGGATTCCGGTTGCATGACCTGAAACTGGTGCAGACCTCAGCCGAGGACGAGCTCGTCGGTCACCTCGGACCCGACCTCGTCACGCCCGACTTCGACCGCGCCGAGGCGCTGCGCCGATTCGCGGAGCGGCCGGATGCGCCCATCGGCGAGGCCCTGCTCGACCAGCGGCTCGCGGCCGGAATCGGCAACGTCTACAAGAGCGAGGTGCTGTTCCTGAACAAGATCAACCCGTACCTGCCGGTCGGCGAGGTGCCCGACCTGGGGACGGTGCTGGACGATTCAGCCAGGCTGCTGCGCGGCAACCTCGGCGATTACAACCGCTCCACCACCGGTTGGCGTCAGCCGGGTCAGCAATACTGGGTGTACGGCCGGCGCGGCAAGGGCTGCCGACGGTGTGGCACGCCGATCGTGCAGGTGGAGCAGGGCCGCGATCCCGCCACCGAGCGGATCACCTTCTATTGCCCGAGCTGCCAACCGCCGAGCTGACCGTGCGACCCACTGAGTGAGCTGGGGCTAGTCCTGGGTCTCGGCCCGCTGGGCGGCCGACTGGCTCTGACCCGGCGCCGTGCCGTGGTTCTCGATGGCCGGCTGTGACTCCGCCTGTACCGCGCCGGCGTTTCCCGACGCCGATCCGCCCGCCAGCGAGGCCCGGATCTCTTCCAGCCGCGCCTGTCCGGCCATGTTGGTCGTGGCCTTCTTGACCTCCAGCATCCGGCCCTGCACCGAGTTGGTCGCCAGATCGGCCTGGCCCAGCGCGTTGGCGTACCGGCGCTCGATCTTGTCCCGGACATCCTCCAGCGAGGGGGTGTTCGAGGGTGCCGCGAGCTCGCTCATGGAGTTCAGCGACGCCGACACCTGCTCCTGCATCTTGGCCTGCTCCAGCTGGCTGAGCAGTTTCGTCCGCTCGGAGAGCTTCTCCTGGAGCAGCATCGAGTTGTCCTGCACCGCCTGGCGCGCCTGCTGGGCAGCGCCCATCGACTGGTCGTGCAGCTGCTTCAGGTCGGCCGCCGAGGACTCCGCCGTGACCAGCTGGTTGGCCAGCACCCCCGCCGTCTGCTCGAACTCCGCCGCCTTGGCCTCGTCCCCACCGGCGCGAGCCCGGTCAGCGAGTACCAGCGCCTGCCGCGCCTGCGCCTGCAGGTCCTCGATCTGGGCGAGCTGGCGATCGAGCTTCAACTCGAGCTGATGCTGGTTGCCGATGACCGCTGCCGCCTGCTGGGAGAGCCGGGCGTGCTGGCGCTGGGCGTCCTGGATGGCCTGCTGAATCTGGATCTTCGGGTCGGCCTTCTCGTCGACCTTGGCGCCGAACCAGGCAGCCACGTAGTTCCAGGCTTTGGCGAAACCGTTTGCCATTGTCCTCTTCGACCTTCCAGTCAAGCCCGATGTCGATTGATCGTGCCTACCCAGTTTGCCTCATGAGGGCGGCGACGGTCCAAAGCCTACGGCTCAGGCTCAGCGGGTGGACGGCAACCCGGCCAGCAGGACCGCCACGTCACCGGCGATATCGCGGTCCTCAGCCGGGGCGATGACGAAGGACGAGAGCCAGCGCAGCACCGTCGGCGTACCGCCGCGACCGGCCTCGACGAGCATCCGCTCGACCGCCTCGGCGACCAGCGCCCAGCCAGGGGTGCGCACGTCCACCCGGGCGAGCGCGGCCAGCGTGGTCATGTCCTGGCCACCGAGCGCCTCGAGCAGCGGGTGCTCCGAAACAGCGGTCGCGGCCTTCGTCAGCGCCTCGTCGAGCTCCAGGCCGGCCAGCGAGCCCGCCAGGCCCCGCAGTTCGTCCATCAGCAGGGCCGTGAGCACGTCCTCACGGGTGCGGAAGTGGTTGTAGAGGGTGGCCTTGGCGACACCCGCGGTGGTCGCGACCTGGGCCATGGTGATCTTCCCGCCGTCGGCAGCGACCGCCTGGCGCGCTCCGTCGAGGATCGCGGTCCGGCTCCGGGCCATCGCATGAGCTGAGCGGGACGCACCCGCGACGGCGCGGGACGCGGCGACCCGCGAGACGGCCGATCGCGGCGGTGCGCCGAGCGGAGCGACTCCGGAGCCGGTAGTGGGGAACAGTGCGTCGGCCATGGGGTCCCGCCGGTGGGACGAGCTCTGGGATGCCATGTCTCGAAGTTAGGCGGATAGCAGCTCAGCCCGGGTAGGTCGACGCGCGACACGCCCAGGGTCTAGACCCGCGCCTGAGACTTCGCCAGGTCAGGCGGCGACGTTCGGCAGCGACCGGACCTTCGGGCCGTCTGAGCCGATCGTGGGGGCGAGCACCGGAGCGCCACGGCGCGATCCCAGCACGGTCGCGCGCTCAGCCATGAGCTCTTGACGGCGCAGCGTGTCGGAGACCGAGAGGAACACCTCGGACAGCGGCACGTCGAGCGCGTCGCAGATCGCGGCGAGCAACTCCGACGATGGCTCCTTGTGGCCACGCTCGATCTCTGACAGGTAACCAAGGCTCACCCGAGCCGCCGCCGACACCTCGCGCAACGTGCGGCGCTGCCGAAGGCGGACCGCACGGAGGGTCTCGCCAACCACATGGCGCAGAACTGCCATCTCGCGAACCCCTTCGTCAGTCGATCACGTGCCCGTCAAAGACAAACGGCGAGTGCTCGCCGTCTGACTCAATGCTAGTCCGCGCACCCGCGTCGGTGCTCGGCCAGTTCATTAGTTTGCTCAAAGCGAACGTCGCTAAAGTTCGCCGAGCTTCCGGCGCGGTCGAGAACCAAGCCGCCCAGAAGAGCAACTGCCTGTTCAACGGTTTCGGACCGGATGGTGTTCCGGTCGCCCGCGAGATTCAGCTCGGACACCGACTCGTGAAGCGCACCGTCGCGGGGGCCGACGATGCCGACGAACACGGTGCCCACGGAACGGCCGTCCTGCGGCTCGGGACCGGCCACACCGGTGACTCCGACGCCCCAGGTAGCGGACAGCCGCTCCCGGACGCCGCGGGCCAGTTCGATAGGCCACCTTCGGGTCCACCGCGCCGCACTCGGCGAGCAGGCTCTCGCTCACCCCGGCCAGCCGCGACTTGAGGTCGGTCGCGTACACGACCAGCCCGCCCCGGAACGACGCGCTGGCGCCGGGCGTCCGGGTCAGCTCGCCGGCAAGCAGGCCGCCGGTGAGCGACTCAGCGACGGCGACCGTCTGGTGCCTGGTCCACAGCGCGGCATGCAGCTCGGCCAACCGGTCACTCCACTGCTCGGGCGTCATGCGCGCACCACCTTGCGCATCTTCAGGGCGCGGGCGACGTAGTCCAGGCCGGTGATCACCGTGAGCAGCACCGCCACCACCATCACGCCGGTGGCGGCCGTGTGCCAGCCGCCCGAGAGCGGCAGCACCAGCAGTCCGATCGCCACCGCCTGCACCAGCGTCTTCACCTTGCCACCCCGGCTCGCCGGCATGACCCCGTGCCGGATCACCCAGAATCGCAGCAGGGTCACGCCCACCTCACGGACCACGATGACCACGGTCACGAACCACGACACCTCGCCCAGCATGGAGAGGCCGACCAGCGCCGTGCCGATCAGCGCCTTGTCGGCGATCGGGTCGGCCAGCTTGCCGAACTCGGTGATGAGCCCGTACTTGCGGGCCAGATCGCCGTCGATCCGGTCGGTGAGGCTGGCCACCGCGAAGATGACGCAGGCGATCACCTGCCAGCCCTCGGAACGGCCGCCCGAATGGAACAGCGCCGCGGCGAAGAAGGGCACCAGCACCAGCCGCAGCATGGTCAATCCGTTGGCGATGTTCCACGCTGACACGGTGGTCGCCGGAAGCGCCAGCGGGTCCGCCACCGGATCGACCCCAGTCATCGCACCGAGCCGGGCACCACGTCGGCGATCAGGTCAGCTCCTTCGCTGTCCACCACCACGGCGCTCACCAGCTGCCCGCGCCGCAGCCCGTCGGTGGCTCCGGTGAGCGTCACCGCGCCGTCCGTCTCAGGAGCTTGATGGGCGGCCCGTCCGGTCACCTCACCGTCCTCGATCAGCTCGACCAGAACCTCGACCGTCTCGCCGATCCGGTCCTCGGCACGCTGGTTGACGAGCTCGTCGGCGAGGGCGGCCACCCGCTCCACCCGCGACGCGATGACGTCGTCGGCCAGCTTGCCGTCGAACTGCTCGGCCTCGGTGCCGTCCTCGTCGGAGTAGCCGAACACACCCACGACATCGAGGCGGGCGAGGGTGAGAAAGCGCTCCAGCTCTGCGACGTCGTCCTCCGTCTCACCGGGAAAGCCGACGATGACGTTGCTGCGTGAGCCGGCCGCCGGCGCCAGTGCCCGCGCCTGGTCCAGCAGGCCGACGAAGGACTCGGTGGAACCGAAGCGCTTCATCCGGCGTAACACCGGGGTGGACGCATGCTGGAAGGACAGGTCGAAGTACGGCACCACGCCCGGTGTCGAGCCGAGAGCCTGCAGCAGGGACGGCCGCAGCTCAGCCGGTTGCAGGTAGGAGACCCGGACCCACTCGATGCCCGGAACGGCCGTCAGTCGAGGCAGCAACGACTCCAGCGCACGCAGGTCGCCGAGGTCCTTGCCGTAGGACGTCGAGTTCTCGCTCACCAGCACCAGTTCACGCACGCCATGGTCGGCCAGCCAGCTGGCCTCACCCAGGATGTCCTCCGGCGCCCGCGAGACGAACGCGCCACGGAAGGACGGGATGGCGCAGAACGTGCAGCGGCGGTCACAGCCGGACGCCAGTTTGAGATAGGCCACCGGCGAGTCGTCCAGCCGCTTGCGTGCCGTGGTCGGGCCCCACTGATGCCCCGGAACGGCTACCTCGGTCACCGCCCGGGGACGCTGCGCAGGGCTGATCGGCAACAGCGTGCGGCGATCCGCCGGGGTGTGCGGGGCGATCGCGCGCCCGGCGAGGACGTCGTCCAGGTGCTCGTCGATCCTCGCGTAGGAGTCGAAGCCGAGGATGGCGTCGGCCTCGGGCAGGGCGTCGGCGAGCTTCTCGCCATAACGCTCGGCCAGGCAGCCGACCGCGACCACCTTCTTGCCGCCTTCGGCAGCGGCGAGCAGGGTGTCGATCGAGTCCTTCTTCGCGGAGTCGATGAAACCGCAGGTGTTGACGACGACCACGTCGGCCAGCTCGGACTCGCTGAGCTGCCAGCCGCGGGCGGCCAGCGTTCCGGCCAGTTCCTCGGAGTCGACCTCGTTTCGGGCACAGCCGAGGGTGACGATGGCGACGCTGCTGGGTTGCACCCCGGGGGGCGGATGAGACACAAACACGAGGTTACCTGGGCTTGGCCGTGCCGCCGTCCGGCTACGGCACTCCGATCTCATCGCGAGCGCGGCTGCCGACAGACCGGCTGGCTGGGACCGGCCGGCTGGGACCGGCCGGCTGGGATCGGCTGGCTGGGACCGTGAAGATCGCCGCTGAGTATGGTGCGGTGATGCCCGACAGCAGCGTCCCCGTCGCCGAGCGAGTGCGGGTGCGACGCGCCCGCACCCTCGACATCCCGGCGGTCAAGGGCCTCATCGACACCTACACCGGGCAGCGGCTGCTGCTCGCCAAGGACACCGTCACGCTGTACGAGATGGTGCAGGAGTTCCTCGTCGCGGAGCTGGACGGGGAGGTGGTCGGCTGCGGCGCGCTGCACGTGCTGTGGCAGGACCTCGCCGAGATCCGCACGCTGGCCGTCGCCCCGCAGTGCCGTGGCCAGCGGATCGGTGACCAGCTGCTGTCCCAGCTCATCGCCACCGCCCGCGAGCTGGGCCTGGAGCGGCTGTTCGCGCTGACGTTCCAGACCCGGTTCTTCGCCCGGCACGGCTTCTGCGAGATCGAGGGGACGCCGGTCGAGCCCGAGGTCTACTCCCAGCTCCGGCGCTCCTACGACGCCGGGATCGCGGAGTTCCTGGACCTGGAATACGTCAAGCCGAACACGCTCGGCAACGCCCGGATGCTGCTGGTGCTCTGAGCGGCGACACGCCGCCGTCGGAACGCGACCGAGGACACCGGTGCCGCTACGGTGTGGCCCGGAGGTGTTGGTAGTGACCGAGATCCAGTTGACCCGCCCGCAGTCGGCACGGTGGACGGAGCCCGCGAAGGTACGGGCAAGCGTCGGCCGCCACGCCTGCACCCAGCGCGCCCGGCTCACCCTGCGCCGGGTCTGCTACCTGGCACGCCACCTCGCCCGCTGATCAGAACGGCTTGATCAGAACGGCTTGATCAGAACGGCTATCAGAACGGCGCGGGCTCGCTGGATCCGTCCTCGTCCGGGTCGTCGCCCTCGTCGTCCACCAGGTCGTCGGCCGTACCGCCGTTGCGCAGGGTGTACATCAGGCCGGCGAGCTCGTCCGGCTTGACCAGCACGTCCCGGGCCTTGGAGCCCTCAGACGGGCCGACGATGGAGCGTGACTCCATCAGGTCCATCAGTCGGCCGGCCTTGGCGAAACCGACGCGGAGCTTGCGCTGCAGCATCGACGTCGATCCGAACTGGGTCGACACCACCAGCTCGACCGCCTGCAGGAACACGTCGAGGTCGTCGCCGATGTCGGAGTCGATCTCTTTGCTCGCCGCGACCGGTGCGGTGACGTCCTCGCGGTAGGTCGGCTGCAACTGCTCCCTGCAGTGCGCGACGATCGCGTTGATCTCGGCGTCGGTGACGTACGCGCCCTGGATCCGGGCCGGCTTCGACGCGCCCATCGGCAGGAACAGCCCGTCCCCCTTGCCGAGCAGCTTCTCAGCACCCGGCTGGTCCAGGATGACCCGGGAGTCGGTGACCGAGGAGGTCTTGAAGCCGAGCCGGGACGGCACGTTCGCCTTGATCAGCCCCGTGACGACGTCGACCGAGGGCCGCTGGGTCGCGATGACGAGGTGGATGCCGGCGGCCCGGGCGAGCTGGGTGATCCGGACTACGGCGTCCTCCACGTCGCGCGGGGCGACCATCATCAGGTCGGCGAGCTCGTCGATGATCACCAGCAGGTAGGGGTAGGGCGTGTAGACGCGCTCGCTGCCGGGCGGGGCGGTGAGTTCGCCGTTGAGCACCTTGCGGTTGAAGTCGTCGATGTGCCGGACGGCGGAGGCTTCCATGTCCTCGTAGCGCATGTCCATCTCGCGCACGACCCAGGCCAGCGCGTCCGCGGCCTTCTTCGGATTGGTGATCACGGGGGTGACGAGGTGCGGAATGCCCTGGTAGGCGGCGAACTCCACCCGCTTGGGATCGATCAGCACCATCCGTACCTGGTCCGGCGTGGCTCGGGTCAGCACCGACAGGATCAGGGAGTTGATGCAGGACGACTTTCCGGCTCCGGTGGCTCCCGCCACCAGCAGGTGCGGCATCTTGGCCAGGTTGGCGACGACGAAGCCGCCCTCGACGTCCTTGCCCAGCGCGGCCAGCATGGGGTGGTGGTCACGCAACGCCACGTTGGAGCGCAGCACGTCACCGAGCATGACGATCTCGGGGTCGGTGTTCGGGATCTCGACGCCGACCGCCGACTTGCCGGGGATCGGGCTGATGATCCGGACGTCCGGGCTCTTGACGGCGTAGGCGATGTTGCGGGTGAGCTGGGTGATCCGCTCGACCTTCACACCGGGGCCGAGTTCGACCTCGTACCGGGTCACTGTCGGGCCGCGGCTGAAACCGGTCACCGCGCAGTCGACGTTGAACTCGTCGAAGACCTGGGACAGCGCCGCGATGACCTCGTCGTTCGCCCTGGTGTGCTCCAGGTGCTGGCTGCCCGCGCCCAGGATGTCGGCGGAGGGCAGCGTGTACATCCCGGCCCCGCCGTTGAGCTCCAGCTGGGTGGGACGGCTGATCGGGGGCAGGTCCTCCTCGACCGGTGCCTTGACGACGCGTGGGCGCCGCGGCTTGCGGGCGGCCTCGGCGTCGACCTCCGCGGTGGCCGGGTCCGGCAGGATCTCGGTCGCGGCGTCGAACTCGGCCGGGTCCTGCTCCTGCTGCGCGGCCTTGGCCGCACGGCGCTTGGTGGCGGGGCGACCCGCGGCCGGGAAGGGGTCCGCCAGGAACGGGTCGATCTCCGAGTCGGCCGCATCGTCGCCGGGCTGCTCGTCCTGATCCTGAGCCGGGTGCCGCTTGAGGTGCAGCCGCTCCGCGACGCTCTGGTGGGGCGCGTCCTCGCCTTTCCCGGCGGAGTGGACGAACAGTCCCCGGACGATCTCGGGCAGCTGGTTGAGGGGCGTCGCGGTGACCACCAGGGTGCCGAACGCCCCGAGCAGGAACAGGACCAGCAGGACGAGGCTCGCCGGCAGTACCCGCTCCAGCTCACCCGCCAGCAGGCCGATCACGCCGCCGGCGTGGGCCCAGCCGGCCTCGCGCTGCGGGGAACCGGCCCACAGGTGCAGCATGCCGGTAAGGGTCAGCAGGATTGCGCCGCATCCGACGAGTAGCCGGCCGCGCCGTTCCGGTTGCGGGCGCTGACGGAGCAGGTGGATCGACCAGGCCAGCAGCAGTGGCGGCAGCACCATCGCGGCATTGCCGATGATCAGGCGGAACAGGCCGGTGATGGCATCGCCCAACGCGCCGGCTGCGTGGAACCACAGGGCGACGCCGGAGATCAGCGCCAGCGCGAAGACAGCGAGGCCGGCACCGTCACGGCGGTGAGCCGGATCGAGCTCGCGGGCACTGGCGGCATTCCTGCCGACCGCGCGGGCCAGGGTGCCGGCTGCCATGCCGAGGCCGTGCCACACCTGGCTGACGGCTCGGGCGACACCCGCCAGTGGTGGCTGTTTCTTGCGGGGACCGGGCTTTGCCGCGGTCGCCCCGCGGCTGGACCGGCCGGCGGGCGGGCGGGTGCTCGCGCCCCGGGAACGGCCAGCGGCCGGCGCCTTCTTCGGCGCCGACGAACGAGTCTTGGTTCCAGATGTGCCTGCCACCCGGTAACCGTAACGCTCAACCCCAAGTTGAGGAGCCACGACACCGGCGCGGGCAGGCGCGGGTTGCTGGGGCTATCCGAGCCCGGCGTCGGCCAGATCCTGGCGCAGGTGACTCAGCTCGTGCTCGGTGGCCTCGACCATCGGCAGCCGGACCGGTCCCGCCGAGCGCCCCCGCAGGGTCAGCCCCGCCTTCACCAGGATCACCCCCTGGGTACGGAAGATGCCGGTGTAGATGGGCAGCAGCTCGCGGTACAGCCGGAGCGCCTCGGCGGCATCGCCGCGGTCGTAGGCCTCGATCAGCGCCTTGGTGCCGGCACCGGAGAAGTGCGTGGAGGTGCCGATCACGCCCGCTCCGCCGATCGACAGCATCGGCAGCACCATCGCGTCGTCGCCGGCGTAGTACGCGAGGCCGGTCTCGGCCAGCACCCGGGCCGCGGCCGCGATATCGCCCTTGGCGTCCTTCACGGCCACGATCCGCTCGTGCTGCGCGAGGGCCATCATGGTCTCGGTCTCGACCGCAACGCCCGACCGCTTCGGAATGTCATAGATCGCCACCGGCAGGTCGGTGGCGTCCGCGACGGCGCGGAAGTGGCGGAGCAGTCCGTCCTGCGGCGGGCGGGAGTAGTACGGCGCGACGACGAGCAGCGCCTGCGCCCCCGCCTTCGCGGCCTGGTCGGCCAGGTGCATCGAGTGCACGGTGTCGAAGGTGCCGACGCCCGCCACGATGACGGCCCGGTCCCCCACCGCGTCGGCCACCGCGGCCACCAGCTCGGCCTTCTCCACATCGCTGGTGGTGGGCGCCTCGCCGGTCGTCCCGTTCAGCACGAGCCCGTCGTTGCCCTGCTCGTCGACCAGGTGCGTGGCCAGCGCGACGGCCGCCGCCAGGTCGAGATCGCCGGCCACGTCGAAGGGCGTGACCATCGCGGTGAGCAGGCGGCCCAGCGGACGTGAGGGGGCAGTCGTCGACATGGCCATAACGCTACCGTCGTGCCCCGTCGCGATCATCAAGCGCGGCCGTGCTGGTGTCGAACCAGCCGAGCACCTGGTCCGCTCCGCGGCGGTGCCCGGCGACCAGCTGGGAATTGCGCTCGTCGGAGCCGAGTACCCAGTCCCGCGCCTGCTCCGGAGTCTTGCCGAACGCGATGTGCCGGGCGATGAGGGCGTCGAGGCGTTCACCGGCCGGCGGGTCGAGGTACCAGACCTCATCCAGCGAGGGCCGCAGCTCGGGCCACAGCAGCAGGTAGTTGCCCTCGGTGATCACCAGCGGCACCTCGGCGGGAACCGCGACGGCCGCCGCGATGGAGTCCTCGATGTCCCGGTCGAAGGCGGGCGCGTAGACGGTGCCGGGCTCGGAACGCAGTCGCCGGAGCAGCGCGGCGTAACCGGCGCGGTCGAAGGTCTCCGGCGCGCCCTTGCGGTCGCGCAGGCCGATTCGGCGCAGCTCCTGATCGGCGATGTGGAAGCCGTCCATGCCGACGAGGGCAACCCGGCCAGGGCCGAGCACGTCCGCCAGCCGGCCGGCCAGGGTCGACTTGCCCGCCCCAGGTGGCCCGGTGAGCCCGAGAATTCGTCGGCCGCCCAGTTCCGCCAGCGCGCTGGCGGAACTGACGGCCTCGGCGAAGGTGGTGAGCATCGTGCCTCCGAACCAGCGTCCACAGCGACGCTCTCGAGCTTTTTCGGACGGCTGCCTGGTCCTGCAGCCAGTGTTCCAGTGTCGTCACCGATGACCGTCAGCCGCTCACCCTCAGCCGCTGGCCTCAGCCGCTGACAACCGCGGCCAGTGCGGGTGAGAGGTCACCTCGCCCGGTCACGTCGATGCCGTCCAGACCGAGCCAACCGGCCAGCTCGCGCAGCTGTTCGGCCAGTTGCTCGGCGACGTAGCGGATGTCGACGTCGGGCTCGGCCCAGGCCGACTGCACCCTCAGCACACCCGCCTGCCGGTCAGCCTTGAGATCCACCCGAGCCACCAGCGTCTCGCCGAGCAGGAACGGCAGGACGTAGTAGCCGTGCCGCCGCTGCGCCGCCGGGGTGTAGATCTCGATCCGGTAGTGGAACCCGAACAGCCGCATAGCCCGGTCGCGGTACCAGATCAGCGGGTCGAACGGGCTCAGCAGGGCACGCGCGTGCACCCGGCGCGGCCGGCGCGCCGGCGGGTGCAGGTACGCCGGCGCGCTCCAGCCCGCCACCGTCACCGGGTGCAGCTCCCCCGCCTCGACCAGTTCGGCGACCCGGCGCTTGGAGTCCGTCCTGGACAGCCTGAAGTAGTCGCCCAGGTCGTCCTCGGTGGCGATGCCGTACGCCCTGGCGGCGATCCGGACCAGCTCCCGCTGGGCGTCCTCCCTGGCCGGCGTCGGCCGCTGATGGACGGCCGCCGGCAGCACCCGCTCGATCAGGTCGTAGTGACGCTCGAAATTCACCCGGCGGGCCGCTCCGACCTCGCCGGCCCAGAACAGGTGCTCCAGCGCCACCTTGCCGTCGTGCCAGTTCCACATCTGCCCCGGCGCCCTGGGGGCGCGCTCGATGCCCAGGTCGGCGCTGCGGATCGGCCCGTCCTGGGCGACCCTGCGGCGCACCTCGTCGAGCAGCAGTGGCTTCTCGCGGGCGATGCGCTGGATGCTGCCCCAGGCCTCGTCGACGGCCCGGGCCATCCGCCACCGCAGCAGTGGATGGGTGTCCAGCGGGATCAGGGACGCCTCGTGGGCCCAGTACTCGACGTACTCACGCTTGAACGATCCGGCGGTGTGCGCGGTCATCCGGTCGAGCACGTCGCGGGGATAGGGGCCGAGCCGGGCGTACACCGGCAGGTAGTGGGAGCGGATCAGCACGTTGACCGAGTCCAACTGCAGCAGCCCCATGGTGTTCACGACCTTGCGGAGCTGCCTGGCGGTGTTGGGGTCGGGCGGGGGGGGCAGCCCGAAACCCTGCGCGGCCAGCGCGATGCGTCGGGCGGCCGCGGCGGAGAGATCGGATCGGGGCACGCGCCATTTGACCATGGACCGCCGACACCCGCGCTCGGCCGGCAGGCCGCGTCCGTAGGCTGTCGGGGTGGCTGATGTGAGCGTGCGTCCGGCGTCCCCGACCGACGCGCCGGAGATAGCGCGGATCCAGCTCGAGACCTGGCGGACGGCGTACCAGACCATCCTGCCGGCGCAGGTGCTCGCCTCGCTGGACCAGGACACCTTCGCGGCGCAGTGGCTGGCCTCGGTCAGCGAGCCGCCGTCGATGCGTCATCACATCCTAATCGCGATGGAGGGCGAGTCCCGGGTGGGCTTCGCCGCCTTCGGGCCCGATGCCGACCTGCAGCCGGAGGACCCCGACCCCGAGACGACCGCGGCCATCACCGTGCTGCTGGTGGAGCCCCGGTGGGGCCGGCGCGGGCACGGCTCGCGGCTGCTCGCCGCGGTGGTCGACCTCGCGCGGGCCGACGGCGTCACCCGGCTGGTCGCGTGGGTGGCGGCCGGTGACACCGCGTCCCTGGAGTTCTACCGCAGCGCCGGCTGGGAGTCCGACGGCCTGCGCCGCGAGCTGGACACCGGCGCCGGTACGGTCGCCGAGCTCCGCCTGCACGCGTCGCTGGCCGACTGATCCGTCGAGGACCGCTATGAGCTTCACCGGAATCCCCTTTGCGGCGCTGGACTTCTACGAGGATCTGGAGGCCGACAACTCCAAGTCGTTCTGGACCGCGCACAAGCACCTGTACGACGAGCACGTCAAGGCGCCGCTGACCGCGCTGGCGGCTGAACTGGAACGTGAGTTCGGTGCGCCGAAGTTCTTCCGGCCCTACCGCGACGTGCGCTTCGCCAAGGACAAGACGCCGTACAAGGATCACCAGGGCGTCTACTTCGCCGAGTCCCGCCGCTACTTTCATGTCTCCGCCGCGGGGTTGTACGTCAGCGGCGGCATGTTCCAGCTGGAATCCGACCAGGTGCCGCGCTACCGGCGAGCGGTCGCCGACGACGTTGCCGGCGCCTTGCTGCTCACGGCGATCAGCAGGGCAGAGAAGGCGAGACTCGTCGTGGGTGGTGAGCAGCTCACCCGGGTGCCGTCCGGTTATCCCAAGGATCACCCGCGCCAGGAGGAACTCCGCCGCAAGTCGGTGGTGGCCACCCGGGACTTCGGCTTTCCGGACTGGCTGCCCACGGCCGAGGCGAAGGCGGAGATCGTGCGGGCCTGGCGTGCGATGGACCCGCTGATCGACTGGCTCGACAAGCACGTCGGCGCCTCCGACGCGCCTCTCCAGCAGGGACGCTGAATCAGGCGCAGGCGCTGAAGTGGTTCATGGGATGGCTGGGCGATCTTGGTGCTCCATGCCTCGACCGCGGCGCCGAGCTAACCAGCCTTGCTGATCGCCGTTCGGAGCGCCGACCGGGCGCGCTGGCGGTCGCCGGCGAGGTCATAGGCCTGCGCCAGCCGGAACCAGCCGCGCCAGTCCTCGGGCGCCCGCTCCACGACCGCCCGCTGCCGGTCGAACCAGGCGTCGGCGGCCTTGCGATCCGGACGACCGGACGGCAGCCGAGGCAGCTCCGGCAGGTCAGCGGCCGCACCCGACTCCCGGAACCGGCGGCCCAGTCGCTCGCTCGCCATGCCGAAACGGATCTCGGCAACGACCACCCAGATCCCGATCAGCGGCAGTACCAGGACGGCGGCACCCAGCACCTTCAGGGTCCACTGGTGCTGGCTGATCAGGTAGACGCCGCGATAGCCGATCAGGGCGAAGTACACCGCCATGGCGAACACCAGCAGCCCGACCGTGTAGAGCGGGTTGCCGCGGCGCCGCCCCGACGCCTGCCGCTGCGGACGGGTCACAGGCCGAGCAGCGGGTCCAGGCCCACCGTGAGCCCCGGCCGGTGACCCACCTCGCGCACTGCCAGCACGACGCCGGGCATGAACGACGAGCGGTTGAGGGAGTCGTGCCGGATGGTCAGCGTCTCGCCCTCGGTGCCGAACAGCACCTCCTGGTGAGCGACGAGCCCGGTGGCGCGCACCGCGTGCACCCGAACACCGTCGAGGTTCGCGCCGCGGGCGCCGGGAACCTCCGAGGTGGTGGCGTCCGGAACGGCACCCAGGCCGGCGTCCTTGCGCGCCTCGGCGATCAGCGCAGCGGTGTGGGTCGCGGTGCCCGACGGTGCGTCGGCCTTGCCCGGATGGTGCAGTTCGATGATCTCGACGGATTCGAAATGGGGCGCCGCGAGCTGGGCGAACTTCATCGAGAGCACCGCTCCGATTCCGAAGTTCGGGGCTATCACCACGCCCACCTCGGGGTGCTCGGCAAGCCACCCTCGAACCGTGTTCAACCGCTGCTCGGTGAACCCGGTGGTCCCTACCACCGCGTGCAGGCCGTGCTCGATGGCGAACGCGAGGTTGTCCAGCACGGCGTCGGGATGGGTGAAGTCGACGACAACCTGCGCGCGCGCATCGATTACCGCCGTCAGCTCGTCGCCGGCATCCACGACGGCGGCCAACTCCAGCCCGTCGGCACCGCGGACGGCACCGCAGACCTGCTCGCCCATCCGACCACGACCGCCGAGGACAGCTACCCGGATGGGCTCGGTCATGTCAGCTCTCTTCCCGGCCGGGGTTCCCGCCGTCTGTTCGGACGCGCTCGTCGGAGTCGCTGCCTGGTGGCTTCTCGTTGTGGGGAAAGGCTAAACGGCCGCATCGAAGTCGTGCTCGCCGAAGGGCCCCACGACCGTGAGGCAACTCGGCTGTGCGGTGAGCTCGGCCGCGAGGTCGTTCACCTGGGCGGCGGTGACCGCGTCCACCAGGGCCAGCAGATCATCGAGGCCCAGCACGTCGCCGTAGGTCAGCTCGGCCTTGCCGATCCGCGTCATCCGCGAGCCGGAATCTTCGAGGCCCAGCACCATTCCGCCGCTCAACTGACCCTTGGCGCGCTGAACCTCGTCCGCGCCGATCCCGTCGGCCGACACCGACTCCAGGACGGACTTCATGATCGAGACCACCTCGTCGGCCTTGCCCGGCTGGCACCCCGCGTACAGGCCGAACATCCCGTCACCGGCGTAGGAAGAGGTGAAGGAGTACGTCGAGTACGCCAGGCCGCGCTGCTCACGGATCTGCTGGAACAACCGCGACGACATTCCCCCGCCGATCGCGGTGGCCAGCACGCCCAGCACGAAACGGCGGTCATCGAAGCGCGACAGCCCCGTCGAGCCCAGCACGATGTTGGCCTGCTCGGTGTCGTCCGGGACGATGTGGACCGGCTTGGCCGGCGCCCGGTGCCGGCTCTGGTCCGATCGCAGGCCGTTCGCCTGGGCCGTGGAGTCCAGCCGTCCGTCGAAGGCCTTGCGGACCAGGCGCACCACCTCGGCGTGGTCGATGTTGCCCGCAACCGACACCACCATCTCGGACGGCCGATAGCGCCGGCTGTAGTAGCCGTTGACCTGGGTCCGGCTGATGGTGTTGATGGAATCCTCGGTGCCCAGGATGGGCCGGCCCAGCGGGGTGTCGCCGAACACCGCCAGCGAGAACTCGTCGTGCACGAGGTCGGACGGGTCGTCATCGCGCATCGCGATCTCTTCGAGGACGACGGTGCGCTCGACGTCGACGTCGGCCGCGGCGATGGTGGCATTGAGCACCACGTCGGAGATCATGTCGACCGCCAGGCCGAGTTCACGGTCCAGCACCGTGGCGTAGAAGCAGGTGTGCTCCTTCTCGGTGAACGCGTTGAACTCGCCGCCCACCGCATCCATCGCCGTGGCGATCTCCAGGGCCGAGCGGTTGCGGGTGCCCTTGAAGAGCAGGTGCTCCAGGAAATGGCTGGCACCCGCGACGGACGGCGACTCGTCGCGGGACCCGACGCCCACCCAGATGCCGATGCTGGCCGAGCGCACCCCCGGCATCGCCTCGGTCACGATGCGCAGGCCGCCGGGCAGGACGGTCCGCTTGATCACTCCGCCGCCGGAGCTGGGCAGGGTTCGGGTCGAGGCGCGTGAAGTCACCCGCTCAGCCTATGCGGTACCCCGCCGGAGCCCTTGCGCAGCAGCCCTCACCGACGCCGTTCAGCCATGATGCGCTCAGCCATGATGCGCGGGAACGCCACCGACCGGACGCCCAATTCGGCGGCCACCCGCAGCGACTCCCGGTAGCACGAACGCAGCAGCGGGCTCCGGTCCTCGCGCTGGACGTACACCGGTCCGACGGTATGGATCACCCAGCGGGCCGGCAGTTTGCCCGCAGCGGTGGTCACCGCCTGACCGGTCGGCAGGCCGTCGCGGTACTGCCCCGCCCGCAGCGCGCGGCAGCCGGCGAGGATCTCCGGACCGTCCCGACGGTGGATTGCGCCGTCCACGCCGCCACCGCCGAGCAGGCTGGAGTTGGCGGCGTTGACGATCGCGTCGACCTGCTGGCCGGTGATGTCGCCGAGGACGAGTCGAGGTCCATTACGGCGTGCGGCGCGCCCAGGACTGCGGATCGTCGACCATCTTGCGCACGTGCTCGGGAAGCTCGCCGGTGAGCAACTGCTGCAGCGACGTCTCGTCCAGCACCGCACGCAGGCTCGCCCGCACGGCCACCCACAGCCCGGGAAGGTGCTCGGCGAGGCCGGAGTAGTTCATCTCGTCGGGCCGCAGTCCCCGCACCTCGGCCAGCGGCCCGTCGACCGCGCGGATCACCGAGCCGATGGAGATGTCGGTCGCCGGCCGCGCGAGGGCGTACCCACCGTCCGCGCCCCGCATCGAACGGACGATGCCGGCCCGGCGCAGGTCCCCGAGGATGGCTTCGACGAACTTGCGCGGCAGTTTCTGCTCCCCCACGACGACGTCGATCTTCACCAGGTTCGGCGCCTGTGCCGCCAGGGCGAGCAGGGCCCGCACCGCGTAGTCACTCTTCGCTGAGATCTCCACCGCGCCATCCTGCCGCACCGTGGGAGAAATGTGGAAAGGAGCTGGCTCAGCGCGGCTCCCTGAGCGCCAGGGCGGCCTATCGGCAGTACCTGCGCCGGACCGGACAGTGCCGGATATGCGGCAGGGCGGGCGCCCGGATATGCGGCAGGGCGGGCGCCCGGAAAAGAGACCCGGACGCCCGCCCCGCGAGCTGCTGTCGTATCGACCAGCTGTCGTCTTACCCGACGAGCCGGCCCGTCGTTACTCCGCGGCGGACTCGGCGACGGCGGGTTCGGCAGCCACGGGAGTGGCATCCGCATCGCTGGCAGCGTTCTCATCGCTGACCGGGACGAGGCTGATCTTTCCGCGCTGGTCGATCTCGGTGATCTCGACCTGCAGCTTGTCACCGACGTTGACCACGTCTTCGACCTTGCCGATCCGCTTTCCGTTGCCCAGCTTGGAGATGTGCACCAAGCCGTCCTTGCCGGGAAGCAGCGAGACGAACGCGCCGAAGGCGGCGGTCTTGACGACCGTGCCGAGGAAGCGCTCGCCGACCTTCGGCATCTGCGGGTTGGCGATCGCGTTGATGCGATCCACCGCCGCGGCTGCCGACGGGCCGTCGGAGGCACCGACGTAGATGGTGCCGTCATCCTCGATGCTGATCTGCGCGCCGGTCTCATCCTGGATCGCGTTGATCATCTGACCCTTGGGGCCGATGACCGCGCCGATCTTGTCGACCGGGATCTTCACGACGGTGACGCGGGGAGCGAACGGGCTCATCTCGTCCGGACGGTCGATCGCCTCGGCCATCACGTCCAGGATGTGCAGCCGGGCGTCGCGGGCCTGCGACAGCGCGGCGGCGAGCACCGCCGACGGAATGCCGTCGAGCTTGGTGTCCAGCTGCAGCGCGGTCACGAAGTCCTTGGTGCCGGCAACCTTGAAGTCCATGTCACCGAAGGCATCCTCGGCCCCGAGAATGTCGGTCAGCGCGACGTACTCGGTCTTCCCGTCGACCGTGTCAGAGATGAGTCCCATCGCAATACCGGCGACCTGCGCCTTCAGCGGCACACCGGCGTTCAGCAGGCCCAGCGTCGAGGCGCAGACCGAACCCATCGAGGTGGAGCCGTTGGAGCCGAGGGCCTCGGAGACCTGACGGATCGCGTAGGGGAACTCCTCGCGGCTGGGCAGCACCGGAATCAGCGCACGCTCGGCGAGCGCGCCGTGCCCGATCTCGCGGCGCTTGGGCGAACCCACCCGGCCGGTCTCACCGGTGGAGTAGGGCGGGAAGTTGTAGTTGTGCATGTAGCGCTTGGTGCGGGTGGGGCTCAGGGTGTCGAGCTTCTGCTCCAGGCCCAGCATGTTCAGCGTGGTGACGCCCAGAATCTGGGTCTCACCACGCTCGAACAGCGCGGAGCCGTGCACCCGCGGCAGCACCTCGACCTCGGCGGACAGCGTCCGGATGTCGGTCAGGCCACGGCCGTCGATGCGCACCTTGTCGCGCAGCACGCGCTGGCGGATCAGGTTCTTGTTCAGCGACCGGTAGGCGGCGCTGATCTCTTTCTCACGGCCGGCGAACTGAGCTGACAGCTCAGCCTTGGCGAGTTCCTTGATGCGGTCGAGCTCGTTCTCGCGCTCCTGCTTGTCGGCGATGGTGAGCGCCGCAGCCGTCGGCTCGCTGTAACCGGCCTGGACGGCGGTGAACACGTCGTCCTGGTAGTCGAGGAAGACCGGGAACTCGCGGGTCTCTTTCGCGGCGGCAGCCAGCTCGGACTGGGCCCGGCACAGCGCGGCGATGAACGGCTTGGCGGCTTCGAGACCGGCCGCGACGACCTCTTCGGTCGGCTTGGTCGCGCCACCGGCGACCAGCTCGATGGTGTTCTCGGTGGCCTCGGCCTCGACCATCATGATCGCGACCTCGTCGGCGGCGCCGTCGGCGCCCTTGACCACGCGGCCGGCGACGACCATGTCGAAGGTGGCGCGCTCAAGCTCGGTCTGCGTCGGGAAGCCGACCCATTGGCCCTCGATCAGCGCGACGCGGGTGCCGCCGATCGGGCCGTTGAACGGCAGGCCGGAGATCTGGGTGGACGCGGACGCGGCGTTGATCGCGAGCACGTCGTAGGCGTGGTCGGGGTTGAGCGCCATGACGGTGATGACGACCTGGACCTCGTTGCGCAGGCCCTTGATGAACGTGGGGCGCAGCGGGCGGTCGATGAGCCGGCAGGTCAGGATCGCGTCCTCGGACGGGCGTCCCTCGCGGCGGAAGAACGACCCGGGGATGCGGCCGGCCGCGTACATCCGCTCTTCGACGTCCACCGTCAGCGGGAAGAAGTCGAACTGTTCTTTCGGGCTCTTGCCGGCCGTGGTGGCCGACAGCAGCATGGTGTCGTCGTCGAGGTAGGCAACGACCGACCCGGCGGCCTGCTTGGCCAGCCGGCCGGTCTCGAATCGGATGGTGCGGGTTCCGAACGAGCCGTTGTCGATCACGGCCACGGTTTCGGTGATGCCACTGATGGCGTCGGTTTCGGACATAGGAGTCCGCCTCTCTGTAGGCAGCGCTGTGCGCTGTTACTGGAGCCGGGCGGAACACTGCGCACGCACGTCGATCTGCCGACTTGAGCCGGCCGGTGCGGTGCCGGTCTTCGATCGAAGCGCACGACGGGCGACGGGAAGACCCGGCTTGTCAGGCGCCACTACCGAGGACCGACCTCGTTGAGCCGCACTGCTTCGGCACGACACGTGCCTGCGTTGTCTGAGTGTCAGCTCCGGCGATAGGGATTCAGTTGTCTAGCTGCTGGTATTGCTGCTGGCTTTCATCTGGTGTGGAAAGCCAGCCGGAAACAACAGCGGGAGCGGTCCCGGTAAGGACCACTCCCGATGGCGTTATCGACGAAGGCCGAGACGCTCGATGATGGAGCGGTAACGGTTGACGTCCGTCTTGGTGAGGTAGTTCAGCAACCGGCGGCGCTGGCCCACCAGCAGCAGCAGCCCGCGGCGGCTGTGGTGGTCGTGCTTGTGCAGCTTGAGGTGCTCGGTCAGGTCGGCGATCCGCCTGCTGAGCATCGCGATCTGGACCTCGGCGGAACCGGTGTCCGTCTCGGAGGCGCCGTATTCGACGATGAGCTGCTTCTTGACGTCATTCGTTAGTGGCACGACGGTTCTCCTGTTGGTCATTGCGGGCGCGCCCCGACGGTTTGAATCACGCCGGGTGGTTAACGCACACTGCTGGGGCGTGGCTGAGCCGCACCTCTGGCGGCCACTCTACCAGCAGCCACTGGCCGCTCAGTCGAGCAGTTCGCGGGTCCGGTCGACGTCGGCGGCCATCTGCACCACGAGGTCGGCGATGGAGTCGAACTTGACCATGCCGCGCAGCCGATGGGTGAACTCCACCCCGAGGTTCTGGCCGTAGAGGTCGCCCTCGAAGTCCAGGAGGTAGGCCTCGACCGAGCGGTGCCTGCCGTCGAAGGTCGGATTCGTGCCGATCGAGATAGCCGCGGTGCGTGCCGGCACGTCCGTCCGGGTGTTGCCCCACTCGTCCAGGCTCACCACCCGCCCGGAGTAGACGCCGTCCGCCGGCACGGCCACCAGCGTCTCGGCACGGAGGTTTGCTGTCGGGTACCCGAGCTCGCGGCCGCGCTGATCGCCCTTGATCACCACGCCGTCCACCCGGTGCGGCCGCCCCAGCGCGTGGTTGGCCGCGGCCAGGTCGCCGGACGCCACGCAGGAGCGGATGTAGGTGGACGAGATCGGGCGGCCACCCTCGGAGAGCAGTTCGACGCCTTCCGCGTCGAAGCCCCACCGCTGGCCGAGCTCGACCAGGGCGGCGACATCGCCACCGGCCTTGTGCCCGAACCGGAAGTTCTCACCGACCACCACCGAGGACACGTGCAGGTCGGCGACCACCGCCTCGTGGACGAACTGCTGCGGGCTGAGCCTGGAGAAGTTGGGGGTGAAGGGGACGAACACCACGACGTCGACGCCGTGTTCCTCGGCCAGCTCGGCCTTGCGGGTGTTCGTGCTCAACAGCGCCGGATGACTGCCGGGACGCACCACCTCGGAGGGGTGCGGCGTGAAGGTGACCAGCACCGTCGGCAGCCCGCGCTCGTCCGCGACCTTCCGCGCCCTGCCGATGATTTGCTGGTGACCGCGGTGCACGCCGTCGAAGACGCCGATCGTCGCCACGCACCGGCCCCAGCCGGTCGGGATCGCGTCCAGCCCACGCCAACGTTGCACGGGTGGAGTCTAGGGGCTGCTTCTTTTTCGGCGCCGGCGGTCGCGATCGGTCATAGGTCGGCGGTGCTGGCGGTGGCGGCTGTGGCCTCGCCGGCCAAGGTGGACGAGAGCCAGCTCAGCGCCAGCACGTACCCCTCGACGCCCAGGCCGACGATCACGCCGGACGCGACCGCGGACAGGTAGGAGTGGTGCCGGAAGTCCTCGCGGGCATGCACGTTCGAGATGTGCACCTCGACCAGGGGCGCGGTGCGGGCGGCAACCGCGTCACGCAGCGCGATGGAGGTGTGGGTGAGCGCTCCGGCGTTGAGCACGACCGGCAGGTCCTCGTCCGTCGCCTCGTGGATCCAGCCGATCAGCTCGGCCTCGGAATCGGATTGGCGCACGTCGACGTCCAGGCCCAGCTCGGCACCGCCGCGGACGCACAGCGCGACGAGCTCGGGATAGGTCGTGCTGCCGTAGACGGTGGGCTCGCGAGCGCCCAGCCGGCCGAGGTTCGGGCCGTTGAGCACCAGCACCCGCTGCAGCATCTCATTAGTTGTCATTGGACACCTCAGTTGTCATCGGACACCTCGGAGTAGGCGGCGGCCAGCAGCGCGGGGTCGGGATCGTCGATCGTGATCGGCCGGGCGAGGCCGTCCAGCAGCACGAAGCGCAGGCGGTTGCCGCGTGACTTCTTGTCCACCTTCATGGTCTCCAGCAACTGCGGGAACACGCCGGCCCGGTAGCTCACCGGCAGCTTGACCGAGGTCAGGATCGCCCGGTGCCGGTCAGCCGTCGTGTCGTCCAGCCGGCCGAGCGCCCGGGACAGTTCCGCCGCGTACACCAGCCCGATCGATACCGCCGCCCCGTGCCGCCAGGTGTAGCGCTCAGCCTTCTCGATGGCGTGGCCGAGGGTGTGACCGTAGTTCAGGATCTCGCGCAGCCCCTGCTCACGCAGGTCCTCCGACACGACCCGGGCCTTGACCGCCACCGAGCGCCGCACGAGCTCGCCTTCGACCCGGTTTCCGGGAACGGTGACCGCGGCCGGGTCGGCCTCGATGAGCTCCAGGATCCGAGGGTCGGCGATGAAGCCGCACTTGATGACCTCGGCCAGCCCCGCGATGTAGTCGTTCACCGGCAGGCTCGACAGCACCGACAGGTCGCACAGCACCCCGACCGGCGGGTGGAAGGCACCGACCAGGTTCTTGCCGCGCTCGGTGTTGATGCCGGTCTTGCCACCGATCGCCGCATCCACCATGCCGGCCAGCGTCGTCGGGATCTGCACGATCCGCACACCGCGCAGCCAGGACGCGGCCACCCAGCCGGCCAGGTCCGTGGTGGCGCCGCCGCCGAGACCGACCAGGGCATCACTGCGGGTGAAGCCGATCTGGCCCAGCACGTCGAAGCAGAACCCGGCAACCGCGAGCGCCTTGGCCTCCTCGCCGTCGGGAAGCTCGATGACGTGGGCCTCGAAGCCGGAGTCGTTGAGGTCCTTCCGCACCGCCTCGGCTGTCGCGCGCAGGGTCGGCGGATGCAGCACGGCGACCCGCTGGGCGCCGGCGAGCAGCGGCGGCAGCTCGCCGAGCAGGCCGCTCCCGAGAACGACCTCGTACGGCTGCGCACCGGTCACCTGGATCCGGGTGGCGGGTTCGGTCACGACATGTCCCCTGTCAGCTGGTGGCGCAGTTCGGTGGCGACGGCCGCGATGGACCGTCCGGCGGTGTCGATCGTGAGCGTCGCGACCTCGCTGTACAGGGGATCACGGCTCTCGGACAGCTCGGCGAGCCGGGCCGCCGGATCGGCCGTCAACAGCGGCCGATGGTCGGTGCCCGCCATCCGTCCGAGCAACTCGTGCTGCGGGGCCGTCAACAGCGCGACCGGGATGGACGCCGCGGCCAGCGCCCGGCGCACGGACTCGGTGGTCACGGCCCCGCCGCCCAGCGCCAGCACGCCGTCGAAACCGGCCAGCGCGTCGGCTATGACCCGTGCCTCGATCACGCGGAACGCCCGCTCACCGTCGTCGGCGAAGACGGCCGCGACCGAACGGCCGGCGGCACAGACCACGAGGTCGTCCGAATCGGCGAACGCGACTTCCAGCCGACTGGCGAGCTCGGCGCCGACGGCGGACTTTCCCGCTCCGGGAAGGCCGACGAGCACCACCCGGGGCGGCATCAGAACGCGTCGCCCGAGACGAGCTTCCGCTCGGTCAGCCGGGCCAGGTAGCCTGCTACGTTGCGGCGGGTCTCGGCGACGGAATCGCCACCGAACTTCTCCAGGACGGCCTCGGCCAGCACCAGCGCGACCATCGCCTCGGCCACGACGCCGGCCGCCGGAACCGCGCAGACGTCCGAGCGCTGGTTGATCGCGACCGCCTTCTCGCCGGTGGCCACGTCGATGGTCGCCAGCGCGCGGGGCACCGTCGAGATCGGTTTCATCGCGGCTCGGACGCGCAGCACCTCACCGGTGGACATGCCGCCCTCGACGCCGCCGGCCCGGTGGGACCGGCGCCGGATCACGCCGTCCTCGCCGCGCTCGATCTCGTCGTGGGCCAGCGAACCGGGGGTTCGGGCCAGCTCGAAGCCGTCACCGACCTCGACTCCCTTGATCGCCTGAATGCCCATCAAGGCGGCGGCGAGGCGCGAATCCAGCCGCCGGTCCCACTGGATGTGGCTGCCCAGACCGGGCGGCAGGTGATGCACGACCACCTCTACCACTCCCCCGAGGGTGTCGCCGGCCCGCTTGGTCTCATCTATGTGGGCGACCATCGCCGCGCTGGCATCGTCATCGAGGCAGCGCACCGGCGAGGCGTCGATCCGGGGCAGGTCCGCGGCTACGGGCATCGATCCCGCCGGGGCGGCGACCGCGCCGATCGCGGTCACGTGGCTGAGCACCTGCGCGCCGACGCTCTGCAGCAGGAACTTCTTCGCGACCGTGCCCAAGGCAACCCGGGCGGCCGTCTCACGGGCGCTGGCCCGCTCCAGGATCGGACGGGCGTCGTCCAGGTCGTACTTCTGCATGCCGACCAGATCGGCGTGGCCAGGACGAGGCCGGGTGAGCGCCTCGTTACGCGCCTGGGCGGCCAGCGCCTCGGGATCGACCGGGTCCGCCGCCATGACGGTCTGCCACTTCGGCCACTCGGTGTTGCCGACCCGGACGGCGATCGGGCCGCCCATCGACACGCCGTGCCGGACGCCGCCGGTCAACTCGACCTCGTCCTGTTCGAACTTCATCCGGGCGCCACGGCCGTAGCCCAGCCGCCGGCGCGCGAGGTCGACGCCGATCTCGGGCGTGCTGATCTCGACCCCGGCGGGGAGGCCCTCGAGTATCGCCACGAGGGCAGGGCCGTGGGACTCGCCAGCAGTCATCCAACGCAGCACCCGACGATTCTCGCAGATGCCGCCCGGTACCTTCTCGCAGGAGACCGCCAGAATGGACGGCGTGCGCGAACCGATGGGCTGGGCGATCGATCCGGAGACGCTGCGCGAGGTCGTCACCGACCCGGCGGCGATCCAGGCACAACTGGCCTGCGCCGAACCCGTCGAACGGTTGTTCCTGCTGCGGTTGCTGGGCGAAGTCGATCAGGGACTGGTCGAGAGCGCGACCCTGGCCACCGATCCGGTCATCGCCGAGGACCCGTGGCGGACGCTCCTGCTGACCGCGGACCTGCACCGGTGGCGCGGCGACTTCGCGGCGGCGGAGCGGGCGCAGTCCCTGGCCTGGAAGCACACCCGCGGCAGCCGGGACCGCCAGGGCACGACCCTGCAGCACATCGGCAAGCGGCAGTTCGACCAGGGCCACCTCGACGCGGCGGCGGCCAGTTTCGAACTGGCCCTGACCCTGCGGCGAGGCTTCGCCGCCGAGCACCTGATCGCGAGCAGCGAGTCGGCCCTGAACCGGACCCGGGTCCTGCTGGGCTACGACGCCATCGTGCTCGCGGGCGGGCGCGGGCAGCGCCTGGGCGGTCCGGGCAAGCCGGGGATTCCGCTGGCGGGCTGGCCGCTGGTCGACCACGTGCTGCTCGCGGTGAGCGGTGCCGGCCATCGGATCGTGGTGGGGCCACCCCGGATCGGCCTGGCGGACCCGGTGTTCTGCCGCGAGCAGCCGGCGGGCTCCGGGCCGGCGGCCGGCATCGACGCCGGGCTGGCCCAAGTGCGCCAGCCGGTGGTGGCGGTGCTCGCCGCCGACCTGCCGTTCATCGCGGCGGCGTTGCCCGAGCTCCGGCGCAGTGTCGCGATGGACGGCACGGACGCGGCCGTCCTGGTGGACAGCACCGGACGGGTCAACTACCTCGCGTCGGTGTGGCGGACCGCCGCCCTGTTCGGGGCGCTCGAACTCCTCGGGAACCCGGCGAACGCCCCCGTCCGGCGCCTGTACGACGGCGTGGACGTGACACTGCTGGCGGACTTCGACGCGCTCGGCGCCGACTGCGACACGCCGGCGGACCTGCAAGTGGCGGACGAGCGGATCAGGCGGCACACCCCGGGGCAGCTACCAGCAACGCCGCTCGCATGGCCTCGACTGGCGCTGCACGCCCCGTCATCAGCTCTACCTGACGGACCGCCTGGTAGAGCAGCATCGAGGCGCCGCTGACGATCGCGGCACCGGCCGCGGCGGCCGCCCCGGCCAGCGCGGTCGGCCACGGGACATACACGGCGTCCAGCAACGCCTGGCCGGGTGCCCACGTCCGCTCCCCCACCACCGTCGCGAGAAAGTCCGCCGCACCCGGCGGCAGGGTCGAGAGCACCAGGTCCGCGTCCCGCAGCGCGGCCAGGTCAGCCGGCTCGGAGAACCGGCCGACGCGCACGTCCCGGTTCAGCCGTCCAGCGGTGTTCACCAGGTCGGTGGCGCGGGACGGATCCCGCACCAGCACCGTCACCCGGTGCGCATCCGCGAGCGCGGCCAGCGCGGCCTGCGCCGTTCCACCCGCGCCGAGGACCGCCACCCGGCCGGCCGGCGAGATGCCGCGGGCGGCGAGCGCGTCGCGGATTCCGATCCAGTCGGTGTTGTCGGCCAACCACCCCGGCGCACGTCCGGCATGGCGCACCAGCGTGTTCCCGGCGCCGATCGCGGCTGCCTCGGCGCTCACCGAGCCGGCGACCCGCAGCACCTCGCGCTTCAGCGGCATGGTGCAGGAGTATCCGACGACCTCGGGCCCGCTGGCGTTGAGCAAGGGCGCGAGCCCGGACTCGTCACACTTGATCGCCTCGTAGCGCCAGCCGTCCAGCCCTAGTGCGGCGTAGGCGGCTTGGTGCAGCACCGGTGACAGCGAATGGTTGACCGGTCGGCCGAGGACGGCTGCCCGGCCGACGACTGGGAACCCGCCCCGCCTTGCCGAGGGTCCGCCCGCCGGTCCGGGCGTGCCGATCAAGCGCAGCCCCAGCCCTTCGCGCGGCAGACGTTGGCGGCGACGACGAAGGAAGCCTCGTCAGTGAAGAAGCTCAGGTGCCCGGCCGCGTCGCCGTTGACGTAAAACAGCCAGGAACCGGCCGCCGGATGCACTGCCGCCTGCAGCGACGTCGCACCGGGACTGTTGATGGGCGTGGGCGGCAGGCCGACGTGGGTGTAGCCGTTGTACGGCGAGTTGATCGTGGCGAAGTTGACCTTGGCCGGGTCGATGCCTGCGATCCTGGCCGCGTACACGCTGGTGGCGTCGATCTGCAGCGGCCGGTGCTTGGCGATGCGGTTCAGGATCACCCGGGTGACCTTCGCCCGGTCCGCGTCGAACTTGGCCTCGCCCTCGACGATCGAGGCGATGATCAGCGCTTGGTACGGCGTTAGGCCGATCGCCTTCGCCGCCGCCTGGAACCCGAGCCTGGCGTCCTCGGCCCCGAACTGGGTGGTCAGGGTCTGAATCACCGCCTCAGCACTGGTACCGGGGTCGATGTCGTACGTCGAGGGGTACAGGAAGCCCTCGGCCGTGGTCGGCTTGTACGCCGCGGGCAGGCCCAGGTTGGCTACCTGCTTCGCCGCCGCGGACAGCTGTGCCAGCGGCAGCCCGGTCTTGGACGCCAACTGGCTGAGCACCTGGGTCTCGGACAACCCCTCGCGAATGGTCACCTGCGACACCAGCTTGTTCGCCGGGTTCAGTACAGCCGTCACGGCGGCGGCACCGGAGGCCCGCAGTGGCACCTTGTAGACGCCCGGCTGGATGTCACTGGACCGGCCGGACTTCTTCGCCGCGTTCACGAACGCGCGGGTCGACTTCACGACGCCGGCCTTCAGCATGGTCGCGGCGATGTCGTCGGCACCGTCACCCGGTGCCACCTTGACCCTGGTGGAACCCTGGCCCGCACCCTGGTAGTCGGGGGTCACGAAGTCGGCGCGGATGGAACGGACGAGGGCATAGCTGGACCCGATCAGAACGAGGATCACCACAAAGGCGATCAGCGGCGCGATGCGGTGGCGGCGCTTGCGGCGGGACTTCTGCCGGCGCTGGGACCGCTGACGGGAGCCGGCCACCTGTGCGGTGGGCTCCACGGAGCCGAACAGCGGATGGTCGTCATCCGGGTGATCGCTGAACGGACCCTCCACCTCGCGTGTCCTCTCCTCGTTCATCGGCGACTCGTTCATCGGCATTGGCTCATCGGCATTGGTTCATCAGCGATTCGTTCATCGGCGACTGTTTCGTCCGCGACTGGCTCACGGACGACTGTTTCGTCGGCGACTGGCTCATGGGCGACCCTGCCGGTCCGCACGGGCACGGTCCAGAAACGACTGCAAGATCTCGACGGCGGCGGCCTGGTCCACCACAGCTCGTTTGGACCTGCCCCGGACTCCGCTCGTGCTGAGATTACGCTGCGCCACCACCGTGGTCAGCCGCTCATCGACGAAGATCACTTCGGCGGGAGCGATCCGGGCGGCCAGGCCGTCGCCGAATTCGCGAGCGGCCACGACGGCGGGGCCCTCGCGGCCGGCCAGGGTGCGGGGCAGGCCGACGACCACCCCGACCGCCTCGTGCTCGGCCATCAGGGTGCCCAGCCGGTCGAGGTCGGTGTGCTCGCGGGCGTCCCTGCGCACCGTCTCGACCGGAAAGGCCAGCACCCCGCGTGGATCGCTGCGGGCCACCCCGACCCGGACCGAGCCCACGTCCACTCCCAGCCAGACGCCGAGTACCGGCGGACCGGTAGTTCCCGACTCGCTCACACCGGACTCGCTCAAGCCGCGCTCGCCACCGACCGGAGCACCGCTCGCAGAGCGTCCGCCGACCGTGCCGGATCGCCGCCGGCGCCCTGCGCCAGCTCGGCCTTGCCACCCCCGCGGGCACCGAGGATCGGCGCGAACTCCTTGACCAGAGCGCCCGCCGACAGCCCTGCCTGCTGACCCGCCGCGTTCACGCTCGCCACGAAGGCCGCCTTGCCGTCGACGTCGGACAGCAGCACGACCACCCCCGGGCGCCCCTGGTCCAAGCGGCCGCGGACGTCCATGGCCAGCGTCCGCAAGTCGTTTCCGGAGACCCCGGACGGGGCGTTGACCGCTACCAGTTGGATGCCGTTGACGTCCTCGGCCTGGGCCGCGAGCTGTCCGGCTCCGGCCAGCACGGCCGCGACCCGGCCACGCTCCAGCTCCTTCTCGACGGTTCGGAGCCGCTCCACCAGGGCCGCCACCCGCTCGGGAGCCTCGGCGGGGGGAACCTTCAGCGTCTCGGATACCGAGTTCAGCAGCGCCCGCTCGGTGGCCAGGTAGCGCAGTGCTTCCAGGCCGACGTAGGCCTCGACCCGGCGCACACCGGCACCGACCGAGAATTCGCCGACCAGGGTGATCGCGCCGACCTGCGAGGAGTGGTCGACGTGGGTGCCGCCGCACAGCTCGCGCGACCAGGGGCCGCCGATCTCGACGACCCGCACCTCGGAGTCGTAGTTCTCGCCGAACAGCGCCAGCGCGCCGATCTCACGGGCCCGGGCCAGCGGCAGGTACTGCACCGACACCGCGAGGTCCGCCCGCAGCGCCCGGTTGGCGACCTCTTCCAGGTCCCGCTTGGTGGCCTCGTTCAGCGACGAGCCCCAGGCGAAGTCCAGCCGCAGGTAGCCGGGACGGTTGTACGAGCCGCTCTGCAGGGCTGTCGGGCCGAGCACCTCTCGCAGAGCGGCGTGCACCACGTGGGTTCCGGAGTGTGCCTGGCGCGCGGATCGCCGCCATTCCGGGTCGACTTCGGCCCGGACGACAGCGCCACTGCCCAGCTCGCCCTCGATGACCTCGACCCGGTGCACGATCAGGCCCTTGACCGGCTTCTGCACGTCCAGCACCCGCAGCCGGGCGCCGTCCGAGGTGATCACGCCCTCGTCGGCGATCTGGCCGCCGGACTCGGCATAGAACGGTGTCTCGTCCAGCACGACCTCGACGATCTGGCCCTGCCGGGCAGTGCTCGCCAGCTCGCCGTCGGCCACGATGCCGCGCACCGCACTCTCGCCGCTGAGGTCGGTGTAACCGATGAAGACGGTCTCGCCGAGATCGCGCAGCTGCCGGTACGCCGGGGAGTTGCCGTGCCCGCTCTTGTTCGCCCGGGCGTCGGCCTTGGCCCGCTCACGCTGCTCGGTCATCAGCCGGTGGAAGCCCTCGACGTCCACCGACAGGCCCTGCTCGCCGGCCATCTCCAGGGTCAGGTCAACCGGAAAGCCGTAGGTGTCATGCAGCTTGAAGGCTTGCTCACCGGGCAGCACCGCGCCGTTGTCGCGCTTGATCGCCCCGACGGCGTTCTCGAAGATCGTGGTTCCGGACTCCAGCGTTCGCCGGAAGGTGTCCTCCTCCGAGTACGCGATCATGGCGATCCGCTCGAAATTGGTCGCCAGCTCCGGATAGGACTCGGACATGCAGTCCCGAGCTACCGGCAGCAGTTCGGGAAGCGCGCGGTCTGCCCAGCCGAGCAGCCGCATCGACCGGATCGCCCGCCGCAGGATCCGGCGCAGCACATAACCGCGGCCCTCGTTGGACGGCGTCACCCCGTCCCCGATCAGCATCAGGGCGGTGCGGACGTGATCGGCGATGACCCGCAACCGAACATCATCGGGATGGGACTGAGTCGCGGCGTGACCGGAGTGCTCGCCGTAGCGCTTGCCGGTGAGGGTCGCCGCTCGTTCGAGGATGGGACGCGTCTCGTCGATCTCGTACAGGTTGTCGACGCCCTGCAACAGGGTGGCCATCCGCTCCAGGCCCATGCCGGTGTCGATGTTCTTGCTGGGCAGATCGCCCAGGATCTCGTAGTCGCCCTTGTGCGGACCGGTCGAGGCGCCGCGCTCGTACTGCATGAAGACCAGGTTCCAGAACTCCATGAACCGGTCCTCGTCGACGGCGGGACCGCCCTCGGGACCGTACTCGGGGCCCCGATCGTAGAACAGCTCACTGCAGGTGCCGGCCGGTCCCGGGATGCCCATGTCCCAGGTGTTGTCTTCCTTGCCGCGCCGGACGATCCGCTCGACCGGCACGCCGATCACGTCGCGCCAGATGCTGAATGCCTCGTCGTCGTCGAGGTAAACGGTGGGCCAGATGCGCTCCGGGTCCAGGCCGAAGCCGCCGTCTGCGATCGGCTTGGTGGACAGCTCCCAGGCCAGCTTGATGGCGTCGAGCTTGAAGTAGTCGCCGAAGGAGAAGTTGCCGTTCATCTGGAAGAAGGTGCCGTGCCGGGTGGTCTTGCCGACCTCTTCGATGTCCTGGGTACGGATGCACTTCTGCACGCTGGTGGCCCGCTGCCAGGGCGCCGCCTGCTGGCCGATGAAGTACGGCACGAACTGCACCATGCCTGCGTTGACGAACAGCAGGTTCGGGTCGTCGAAGGGCAGCGGCGCGCTGGGAACCACGATGTGGCCGTGGGCCTCGAAATGCGCGAGGAACCGCCGACGGATCTCGGCCGTGCGCATGGTGGTGCTCCTTCTCGCTTCGGTGACTGTGCTGAGAGCTGCCGAGCCGGCTGCGCGGGGATCAGCCCGCGGTGCCGCTCGCGCGGCCGGCCGAGCTGTCGCCCAGGATTGCGGCGGGGGCATCGATGCCGGCGGCTGCGCGCAGCTCCGACTCATGCGCCGACATGGCCGAGCGCACGTCGTCGGCGAAGTCCCGCAGCGAGGAGGCCAGCTCGGACAATCCCTGGCCGATGGTGCTGGCAACGCCCTGGGGCGTCAGCTTCTGCGCGGCCTGGGACAGCCGGCGGAAGATCAGCACGCCGAGGGTGGCGCCGAGGGCGATCCAGAAGAGCTTGCGCACGTCAGCTGCTCCGTCCCGATCGCGCGGATCGCCGGCTGGTGCGTGCCTCGGTGAGGGCGTGCGCGTCCTGGCGCTTGCGGACCGTGGATCGGACGCCGTAGGAGAACGCGGCCACCTTGATCAGCGGGCTACCCACGGTCGCGGACACGATGGAGGTCAGGGCCGCGGCGTTGTCGGTGATGGAGCCGACGCTGCGGGTGATGCCCTCGACCTGGTCGAGCTGGCTGTTGACGTTGGCCACGGTGGTCTGCGCGCCGGACAGCAGCGGAGTCGCGCCCTCGTGCGTCTTGCGGATCGCCAGCGTCGCCTCGTCCAGGGTCTTACCGAGTTTCAGCAGCGGGATCGCGAGCAGCAGCACGAGCAGGACGAACGCGCCTGCGGCGATCAGCGCGGCGATGGCTCCAGCGTGCACGGGCCTGCCTCCTTAGCGGATGTGATGTCCACAGGACCCTACCTGTTTCCCCGCACCCGATTGCCGGCCCCGGATCACGGCCCGCAGTTTGCCCAGCCGCTCGGCGATGGCCCGTTCCGCGCCGCGGTTGGCGGGCTGGTAGTAGTCCTTGCCGAGCAGCTCGTCCGGCGGGTACTGCTGCGTCGCGACGCCCTCGGGCAGGCTGTGCGGATAGACATAGCGCTGGGCGTGGCCGAGTTTCTTGGCACCGGCGTAGTGCCCGTCGCGCAGCGCCGGCGGCACCGGCCCGGCCAGCCCGGCCCGGACGTCGGCCATCGCGGAGTCGATCGCGCTCACCACGGCATTGGACTTCGGTGCCAGGGCCAGGTGGATGGTCGCCTGCGCCAGGTTGATGCGGGCCTCCGGCATGCCGATCAGCGCGACCGCGTCCGCCGCGGCGGTGGCGCTGAGCAGCGCGGTGGGGTCGGCCATCCCGATGTCCTCGCTGGCGTGCACGACCAGCCGCCGGGCGATGAAGCGCGGGTCCTCCCCCGCCACGATCATCCGCGCCAGGTAGTGCAGGGCCGCGTCGACGTCGGAGCCACGGATGGACTTGATGAAGGCGCTGATGACGTCGTAGTGCTGGTCGCCGTCCCGGTCGTAACGGACTGCCGCGGTGTCGACGGCCTGTTCCAGCACGGCCAGGCTGATCTCGGTGTTGCCGTCGGCGCGAGCCGAGCCGGCGGCTGCCTCCAGTGCGGTGAGTACCCGGCGGGCATCCCCGTCGGCCATCCGCAGCAAGTGTGCGTGGGCGTCCGGGGCAAGCGTCACCGTGCCGGCCAGGCCGCGATCGCCGGCCAGCGCCCGGTCGACCAGCTCGGAGATGTCGGCGTCGGTCAGCGGCTGCAGGGTCAGCAACAGGCTGCGCGACAGCAGCGGCGACACCATCGAGAAGTACGGATTCTCCGTCGTCGCGGCAACCAGGGTGACGGTGCGCGCCTCGACCGCCGCGAGCAGCGAGTCCTGCTGGGTCTTGGAGAAGCGATGGATCTCGTCGATGAACAGCACGGTGGGACGGCCGCCGTGCTCCAGGGTGCGCCGGGCCGTGTCAATGACCGCCCGGACGTCCTTCACCCCGGCACTCAGCGCCGACAGCTGCACGAACCGCCGGTTGGTGGCCGTCGACACGATGGTGGCCAGCGTGGTCTTGCCGGTGCCGGGCGGCCCGAACAGGATCAGCGACATCGGGGCGTCGCCCTCGACCAGCCTGCGCAGCGGGGAACCGGGGCCCAGCAGGTGCCGCTGGCCGACCACCTCGTCCAGCGTGCGCGGGCGCATCCGGACCGCGAGCGGGGCGTTCGGATCGTCGGACACCTGCGGGGCGGTGCCGGGATCGCCGACCGGCTCCTCCTGCTCACCGAACAGCGTCACGGCCGATCCCACCTCGATTGCCTAGCTCGGACGTTCGAATGCCTGCCCACCATAGCCGGGGCGAAGTCACTAGATTGGACGCTGCGCGCGGGCAGGTGGCCGGCGCAGTGCGGAGTGCTTCGATGGCTGTCATGACGGCGCGGCGCCGGATCACCCGGGTGCGCCCCGAAGCCGGAACCGGGACGCCCGGCGTGGAATCCCTCGGCGACGAGCTGACGGTGGAAGCTCCGCTCAACCTGATCGTCTCGGGCGAGGTCATCGCCACGCTGATGCGCACGCCCGGGCACGACCTGGAGCTGGCGGCCGGCTGGCTGACCGTCGAGTCGGGGGTGCGCGGCCCGGACGACCTGATGGGCCTGCGGCAGTGCCGTACCGACGATGACCTGGCGCTGCGGGAGCTGGACGGCATCAGCGGCCGGGGCATCGACCAGGTTCACCTGGCGCTGCGGCCCGGCATCGAGCCGCCACGCCCCCGCGCCTGGGTGACCGGCGCGGCCTGCGGCGTGTGCAGCGCCGACGTGCTCGACCTGACGCCACTGCACCGCAGCGATCCGCACACCGACGGCTGGACGGTGGCGGCGTCGGTGCTGCAGGCCCTGCCCGACCGGGTACGGGAGCGGCAGCGGACGTTCGACCGGACCGGCTCGCTGCACGCCGCGGCGCTGGCGACGGCGGCCGGCGAGCTGCTGGTGGTGCGCGAGGACGTCGGGCGGCACAACGCCGTGGACAAGGTGAACGGCTGGGCACTGCTCGCGGGCCGGCTGCCGGCGACGGACCTGCTGCTGGCGGTGAGCGGCCGCGTGTCGTTCGAGATCGTGCAGAAGGCGGTGGCCGCCGGGGTGGGCGCCATCGTCGCGGTGTCGGCCCCGTCCGATCTGGCCGTCGATCTGGCGCGCGAGCACGACCTGGTACTGGCGGGCATGGTCCGTCCGGGCCGGATGAACGTCTACGCCGGCACCGAGCTGGTCACCGGCCTGGATGTTCGAGGTTGATGCTGAGCCCAACTGACGGGTGACGGTCGGCTGTGCTCAGGTTGTGTACCGGCTTGGCGGGGGCACGGTGACGGCGGTGGCCAGGTGGTCGGCAAGCGTGGGGATGGTGGCTGACGTCAATCCGCTCACGGTGATGCGCACCCCGGGATGGCTTGTCTGCCGGAAGCGGGCGCCGGGTGCTACCGCCCAGCCTGCCTGCAACAGCCCGGCCACCACGGAGGTCTCGTCCATCACCGGCACCCACACGTTGAGGCCGGTGTCGCCGGTTGCGGGAATGCCGCGTCGAGCGAGGTCCTCGATGAGCTGCTGGCGCCGGGACGCGTAGGTCTGGGCTGCGTGGGCGACGACGAAGGCCACCTGGGGGTTGGTCCACAGTTCGACGGTGAGGCGCTGCAGCAGGGTACTGACCCAGCCGGAACCGACGCGTACTCGCCCGTCGACGCGCGCGATGGTCGCGTCATCGCCGGCGATCGTGGCCACGCGCAGATCCGGCCCGTAGGGCTTGGAGGTCGAGCGTACGAACGCCCACGACTTCGTGGCACCGGCGACCGTGGCCAGTGGGACGTCCACGAGCTCAGCGGCATGATCGTCCTCGATGACGAAGATGTGCGCATAGTCGGCCAGGACGCGGCGCAGTTCGTCCGCACGCTTGTGGGTGAGCGCCACACCGGTGGGGTTCTGCGCCCGGCTGGTGATGATGACGGCCCGAGCCCCAGCACGAAGTACCGCGCGCATCGACTCCGGGAGCGGCCCTTCGGAGTCCAGCGACACCGGGCGTGCCCGCAGGCCGAGGGCGGTGATGAGGTCCAAGACGTTGGGCCAGCCAGGATCTTCGACGGCGACACTGTCGCCCGGGCGCAGCTGCGCCGACAGCAGCCGATGGATGGCATCCAGGCCACCCGAGGCCACGGTCATCGCCGCGCCTGGCACCCCGTCGGCAGCGAAGCGATCGCGACCGAGGGCCAGTAGCTGCGGCAGGACAACCGCCGAGGGAGCCGCCGCAGGCCCCCACCGCGCCAACGGCAACACCGAGTCCAGGTCGGGCAGCAAACCGGGATCGGGCTGCCCGCTGGCCAGATCGATCACGCCGGCCTGGACCAGCGGCCCACCCGAACGCGCGGCCAGCGGCGGACGCTGCCGGACATGGGTGCCATGCCGTCCGCGGGCTTCGACCAGACCGCGATCCCGCAACAGTCTGTACGCCGCGGCCACAGTCCCGGCGGCCACTTCCAGCTCACCGGCAAGAGCCCGAACGCTGGGCAGCAGGGCGTCAGGTTTCAGGGCACCGACGCGGATGCCGGACTCCACGCTGTCCGCGATCTGCTTGGCGGTGCGGCCCTGTACCCGGTATTGTATCGCTACCATCTGAGAATTGTACCAGTACAGGAGATTCGACGTGACACAAGCCAGCTACCCGAGAACCGCGCAGACGACGCCCACGCGGCACAGTGACCGGGTCACCTACGACCGCACCGCAGTGCACTCCGTGCTGGACGAGGCGGTTTTGTGTCACGTCGGGTACGTCCTCGACGGCCGGCCGGTCGTGCTGCCTCAGTTACACGCCCGGGTAGGTGAGCAGTTGTACCTACACGGCTCCAGCGGGGCCCGCGCCATGCGCGCCGCTGCAGACGGCGGCCTTGCGGTCTGCGTCACGGTGACGCTGATCGACGGTCTGGTACTCGCCCGCTCGGCGTTCAACCACTCGATCAACTACCGATCCGTGGTCGTCCACGGAATCGCGGCCGAGGTGTCGAACGAGGCCGAGAAGCAGGCAGCTCTTGCCGCGCTCGTGGATGCGGTGGTCCCCGGGCGATCGGCAGCGGTACGAGGACCGTCGCGCAAGGAGCTGGCAGCCACCACCGTGCTGCGCCTGGCCCTGGAGAGCGTATCCATCAAGACTCGCACCGGACCGCCCGGCGATGACGAGTCCGACCTCGACCTGCCCTACTGGGCCGGCGTGCTGCCGCTCACCCAGGCGCCCGGCCCCCCGGCACCCGCGCCCGGCCTGGCACCCTCCATTTCCACGCCCGACCACGTCACCGCCTGGACCAGACCGACCACCCCATCGAGCTAGGGGCCGGACGTCAGCCGCCCGTGCCGGGAGCAGCTGGCCACCCAGCCGACCGGATCGACCTGCACCACCATCCGGCGGGCACATTCGGGGCAGTACCGGGGCGGTTCCAGCTCCGCGCGAGCCGAGCAGTCGGGGTGCGGCTCGTCCAGCGGCCGGCCGCATTGCCCGCAATAGCGGGCCGTTGCGTCCGTCACCGGATTCCTAGAGAGTCGCCGAGAGCGCCTTGATCGGCATCTTCAGCTCGTCCAGCAGGTCGAGATCGGACTCCGCGGGGCGTCCCAGGGTCGTCAGGTAGTTGCCCACGATCACCGCGTTGATCCCGCCGAGCATGCCTTGCCGGGCACCGAGGTCACCGAGGGTCAGCTCGCGACCGCCGGCGAAGCGCAGGATCGTCCGGGGCATGGCGAGCCGGAAGGCGGCGATCGCCCGCAGCGCGTCCTTGCCTTCCATCACGTCGAGGTCGCCGAAGGGGGTCCCGGGCCGCGGGTTGAGGAAGTTCATCGGCACCTCGTCGGGGTTGAGCTCGGCGAGCTGTGCCGCGAATTCGGCGCGCTGCTCGATCGTCTCCCCCATGCCGAGAATGCCGCCGCAGCAGAGCTCCATGCCGGCCTCGGCGACCATCCGCAGGGTCTCCCGGCGCTCTTCCCAGGTGTGGGTGGTGACGACCTGGTCGAAGTGCGAGCGGGCCGTTTCGAGGTTGTGGTTGTAGCGGTGCACGCCGATGGCGGCCAGCTCGTCAACCTGGGCCTGGGTGAGCATGCCCAGCGAGCACGCGACCTGGATGTCGACCTCGGCCTGGATCGCCTTCACGCCCTCGGCGACCTGGGCCATCAACCGCTCGTCCGGGCCGCGCACCGCCGCGACGATGCAGAACTCGGTGGCCCCGGTCTTGGCGGTCTGCTTCGCCGCCTCGACCAGGCTCGGCACGTCCAGCCACGCCGAGCGGACCGGTGATGAGAACTGACCGGACTGGGAGCAGAAGTGACAGTCCTCGGGGCAGCCGCCGGTCTTGAGGCTGATGATCCCCTCGACCTCGACCTCGGGTCCGCACCAGCGCATCCGCACCTCGTGGGCCAGCTGCAGCAGCGGTTCCAACTGGTCGTCGCCGAGCCGGAGCACCTCGATCACCTCGGCCTCGGACAGCCCGACACCACCCTCGAGGACTCCTGCCCGCGCGCGGACGAGGATGCCGGGCTGCTCAGCCGGGGCGCCGGCGTCGTTCTGGTCGGTGCTGGGTGCGGTCGTCGTCATGGTGTCGCCTTTCGGGCCGGCGGTGCTACGGCGTGATCTGACACGAAGTGTTGTGCATCCAGGCGGCCGCCGAGGGCCGGGGTGATCCATTCGACCGCCAGGTTCGCGAACTCGGCCGTGCTCAGCGCTCCGGCGCCGCCCGGGATCACGCCGCTCAGCGGGGCCCCGGCGTAGCTCGGCAGGTCTGCCAGATTGCAGCGCTCGGCCAGATCCGGCTCATCCGGCCACGCTCCGATCACCATATGTGCCAGCGCCAGCGACCGGTCCGCAAAGGCGTTCGCGGTCAGTGCCGCGGTGTTCAGGGTGCCAAGCCCGGACGAGGCGACCAGGACGACCTGCGTCTCGGCGGTGCCTGCCAGCAGCGCGGTCAGGTCGATCATCGTCTCGCCCGCGGCATTGAGCCGGACGGCCGCGCCGCCGGCGCCCTCGACCAGAACCAGGTCCCGGTCGGCCAGCGCCGCGAGCCGCGCGGTCAGCTGCGCCACGGACGGCGCCGGGCGCCCCGCCCGCTCGGCCGCGGTGGCCGGAGCCAGCGGCTCGTCGAAGCGCGCGAACTCGTGCAGGTCCTCGATTCCGGTCAGCCGGCGGACCTCGGCCAGGTCACCCGGTTCGCCGGGCAGCACTCCGGTCTGGATCGGCTTCACGACGGCGACCCGCTCGCCTGCCCGCAGCGCGCACGCGGCGAGCGCGGCCGTGACCACCGTCTTGCCGATGTCCGTTCCGGTTCCGGTCACGACGAGCACCCTCATGCGCGCTGGCCTTCCTCGGGCGCGCTGCCGCCCACGGCGACGGCTCGGGTGCTTGCCAGCGCCGTCCGGAAGCGCTCCAGGTCGGCGGCCGTCAACGTCGAACGCGCGGTCAGCCGCAGCCGCGCGGTGCCCACCGGAACCGACGGCGGCCGGAAGCAGCCGACCCGAAAGCCCCGTTCCAGCAAGGCCACCGAGAGCGCGTGAGCCTGCGCGGCAGCACCGATCAACACGGGCACCACGGCCGAGTCGGTGGCGGGCACTCCGGCCGCCGCGGCCAGGTCGGCCGCCCGAGCGAGCACCGAATCGGCCAGCCCCGAGCCAGCCGGTGCAGCCATGTCGGCAGCCAGGATCCGGACGGCAGCCAGCGCGGCTCCGGCAGCGGCCGGGTTGAGCCCGGTGTCGAAGATGAACGAGCGAGCCGTCTCGACCAGGTGCCGGATCACGGCGGGAGCACCGAGCACCGCGCCGCCCTGCGAACCGAGTGCCTTGGACAGCGTGAGGGTGAGCACCACATCGTCCTCGCCGGCCAGACCGGCCTCGGCGACCGAGCCGGCTCCATTGCCGCGCACCCCGAGTCCGTGCGCGTCGTCCACCACCAGCAGCGCGCCGTGTCGCCGGGCCAGTGCGTGCCACGCGGCCAGCGGCAGCAGCATCCCGTCCGCCGAGCCGATCGCGTCGATGACCACGAGGGCGCGCGGCACCACCCGTCCGCCGAGCGCCCGGTCGGCCGCCGCCAGGTCGCCGTGCGGTGTCACCGCCACCGGCGAGCGGGACAGCCGGCACCCGTCGACCAGCGAGGCATGGTTGCCGGCGTCGGACACCACCAGGCAGTCCGGACCCCCCAGCGCCGCCACCGCGGCGAGATTGGCCATGAAGCCACTGGAGAACACCAGTGCGGACGGCACCCCGACGAGATCGGCCAGCGCCGTTTCGAGCTCCGCGTGCAACTCCGTCGTACCGGTCACCAGACGCGACCCGGTCGCCCCGGCGCCCCACTCCCGTACGGCCGCGACGGCGGCGGCCAGCACCCGCGGGTCGGCCGACAGGCCCAGGTAGTCATTGGAGGCCAGATCCAGGACGGTTGACCGCGGCGCCCTCGGAGTGAGCGTCCGGCTCAGCCCGGCCTTCGCTCGGGCGGCGGCCGCCTCGTGCAGCCAGGTCAGCGCGCCGGCCGCCTGCGCAGCGTGGATCTCGGCACCCGTCACGGGCAGGAACGTTACGTCAGCGGCCGCCGGTCGCGGCGCTGGCCCGAGCCGCTGCGGCGATCGCCACACCGATGGCGGCGAGGTCGGTGTCGCCGGTGATGTAGGGCGGCATGGTGTAGATCAGGTCCCGAAAAGGACGAAGCCAGACACCGTGCTCGACCGCGGCAGCAGTCGCGGCGAGCAGGTCGACATCGTCGTCCAACTGCACCACGCCGATCGCGCCGAGCACCCGGACGTCGCGCACCCCCGGCTGCGCCGCCAGGCCGGCCAGCCCCGCTCGCAGCCCGGTCTCGATGCGCCTGACCTCACCCACCCAGTCCTGGGCCAGCAGCAGGTCGATCGAGGCCAGCGCGATCGCCGCGGCCAGCGGATTCGCCATGAAGGTCGGTCCGTGCGCCAGCACCGGAACCGGTCCACGCGAGATCTGCTCGGCGACCGCGGTGCTGCACAGGGTCGCGGCCATCGACAGGTAGCCACCCGTCAGTGCCTTGCCCACGCAGCAGATATCGGGTGAGACGTCGGCGTGCTCGGCGGCGAACAGCTTTCCGGTGCGGCCAAAGCCGGTGGCGATCTCGTCGAAGATCAGCAGCACACCGTGCTCGTCGGCCAGCTCGCGCAGTCCGGTCAGGTAGCCGGAACTGTGGAAGGTCATCCCACCGGCGCCCTGCACGACCGGCTCGACGATGATCGCCGCCACCTCGTCGGCATGCCTCGCCAGCGCCTCGGCCCACATCTGCAGGTAGTCCGCGTCCACCGGCTCGTCGAACCCCGCAGGTGGGGCGGCCACGAACACCTGCTCGGGCAGGCTGCCCCGCCACAGGGAGTGCATGCCGCCGTCGGGGTCACAGACGCTCATCGGGTGCAGCGTGTCACCGTGGTAGCCGCCGCGCCAGGTCATCAGCCGGCGCTTGTCCGGCCGGCCGGCCGACACCCAGTACTGCAGGGCCATCTTGGCGGCCACCTCGACCGCGACCGACCCGGAGTCGGAGAAGAACACGTGCCGCAGCGGCTCGGGCGTGATGTCGACCAGCCGGGTCGCCAGCGCGATGGCCGGCTCGTGTGTCAGGCCGCCGAACATCACATGGCTCATGTTGCCGAGCTGGGACCGCGCGGCCTCGTCCAGGACCGGATTGCGGTACCCGTGGATCGCCGCCCACCAGGACGCCATGCCGTCGATCAGCTCGCGGCCGTCGTCCAGTCGCAGCCGCACACCGGAGGCGGAGCGGACCAGCAGCGGCTCCACCTCACCGGGCATCGGGCCGTACGGGTGCCAGACGAGCGCCCGGTCGGCGGCCAGCAGCGCCGACTGCCGGCTCACTGGCCCGCGTCCGCCTTCGGCTGCGCCGCCTCGGTCATCGGTGGGTTCTGGCTGGCCTTCGACGGGGTGTCACCGGGCTTGCCGTCGGACTTCGGCCGCGCGTCCACGCCCGCCTCCTTGCGCTGCTCGGGCGTGATCGGCGCGGGCGCCTCGGTGAGCGGGTCGTAGCCGCCGCCGGTCTTCGGGAACGCGATGACGTCGCGGATCGAATCGGTGCCCGACAGCAGCGCGCAGATCCGGTCCCAGCCGAAGGCGATGCCACCGTGCGGCGGCGCGCCGAAGGCGAAGGCGTCCAGCAGGAAGCCGAACTTCTCTTGCGCCTGCTCCTCGCTGAGCCCCATCACCGCGAACACCCGCTCCTGGATGTCGCGGCGGTGGATACGGATCGAGCCGCCACCGATCTCGTTACCGTTGCAGACGATGTCGTATGCATAAGCCAGCGCGCTGCCCGGGTCGGTGTCGAAGGTGTCGAAGAACTCGGCCTTGGGACTGGTGAAGGCGTGATGCACGGCCGTCCAGGCTCCCGAGCCGACAGCCACGTCGCCACTGGCGGTCGCATCCGAGCTCGGCTCGAACAGCGGTGCGTCGACGACCCACAGGAACGACCAGGCGCACTCGTCGATCAGCCCGGCCCGCTTGCCGACCTCCAGCCGGACGGCCCCGAGCAGAGACTGCGACGACTTGCGGGCACCGGCCGCGAAGAAGACGCAGTCACCGGGCTCGGCACCCACGAACGTGGCGAGGCCGGCCCGCTCGTCCTCGGACAGGTTCTTGGCGACCGGGCCGGTCAGCTCACCCTCCGCGCCGACCAGGACGTAGGCCAGTCCGCGGGCACCGCGCTGCTTGGCCCACTCCTGCCAGGCGTCGAGCTGGCGGCGGGGCTGCGAGGCGCCGCCGGTCATCACCACCGCACCGACATAGTCGGCCTGGAAGACCCGGAACGGCGTGTTCGCGAAGTACTCGGTGCACTCGGTGAGTTCGAGGTCCAGGCGCAGGTCGGGCTTGTCCGAACCGTAGCGGTTCATCGCGTCGGCATACGTCATTCGCGGGATGGTCGCCTCGATCTCGTGCCCGATCAACGCCCACAGCGACCGCAGGACGTCCTCGGCCAGGGCCATCACGTCGTCCTGCTCGACGAAGCTCATCTCGATGTCGAGCTGGGTGAACTCCGGCTGCCGGTCGGCGCGGAAGTCCTCGTCGCGGTAGCAGCGCGCGATCTGGAAGTAGCGCTCCATGCCCGCGACCATCAGCAGCTGCTTGAACAGCTGCGGCGACTGCGGCAGCGCGTACCAGGAGCCCGGCTGCAGTCGCGCCGGCACCAGGAAGTCCCGGGCGCCCTCGGGGGTCGACCGGGTCAGCGTCGGCGTCTCGATCTCGGTGAAGTCGTGGCTGTAGAGGACGTCCCGCGCGGTCCGGTTGACCTTGCTACGCAAGCGGATCGCCGCTGCGGGCGCGGGCCGGCGCAGGTCCAGGTAGCGGTACTTCAGGCGCGCCTCTTCGCCGACCTCGGTGTGCTCGTCGATCTGGAACGGCAGCACCGCCGCCTCGTTGAGGACCTCGAGCTTCTCGGCGACGACCTCGACCTCGCCGGTGGGGATATGGGCGTTGACCTTGCCCTCGAGCCGGGTCCGCACCTCGCCGGTCACCCGGATGCACCACTCGTTGCGCAGTGCCGAGGCGATGCCGTCGTCCTCGTCGCGCACGACGATCTGCACCACGCCGGAGGCGTCGCGCAGATCGAGAAAAGCCACCCCGCCGTGGTCGCGGCGGCTGGCAACCCAGCCGGTGAGCATGACGGTCCGGCCTGCCTGGGACGCTCGTAGCGTCCCGGCCTCATGCGTGCGCAGCACAGGAAATCCTCTCGATTCGACATCTGCTCCTATTCTCCCACGGGGGCGCTCGGGATTTCGTCGGCGTCAGCGAGCCTCAGCCGCCGCGGAGTGCCAAGCCGGGTCAGCTCTCCAGCCGGACGATCTGGGGCCGCAGGTCCTCGGCCGGTGGCAGCCAGCTGGACGCCTCGGCCGCCACCTGCTCCCCGGTACGGATATCGCGGACCCTGTCGCCACCGTCGGCGGGTTCGCCGCCACTGCCCGGACCGCCTTCCGTTACGGAGGCGTCGGCGTTGCCGCCGGCGGCAAACCAGACGTAGGGAATCCCCCGGCGCTCGGCGAAGCGGATCTGCTTGCCGTACCGCTGCGGGCTGGGCGCCACCTCGGTCGCGATGCCCCGCGAACGCAGCAGCTGTGCGATCGCGTCGCACCGGCCGCGGGACTGCTCGTCCGGCAGGGCGACGAGCACCGCGGAGGGCACCGACCTGCTCGCGGTGAGCTTCTTGCGCGAGAACAGCGGGATCAGCATCCGGGTGACACCCAGGGAGATGCCGACACCGGGATAGACCGTCTTGCCGTCGCTGGCCAGGGAGTCGTAGCGGCCGCCGGAGCAGATCGAGCCCAGGCCCTCGAAGCCCGCCATCCGGGTCTCGAACACGGTTCCGGTGTAGTAGTCCAGGCCGCGGGCGATGCGCAGGTCCGCCTCGACCCGGAACCGGTCCGAGGCCAGTGACTCGCAGCCGGCGATCACGGCGGCGAGCTCGCTCAGGCCCTCGTCCAGCAGCTCGTCCTCGATGCCGAGCGCTCGTACCCGCTCCACGAATGAGGTGTTCCCGGCCCGGATTTCGGCCAGCGCCAGGCACTGCTTCGCCTGGCGGGCGGCCAGGCCCGCGTCGTCGATCAGCATGCCCTCGATGATGTCGGCGGGCACCTTGTCGATCTTGTCGATCACCCGCATCACGGCAGGGATGTCCGGAGCACCGACGCCGCGGAAGAAGCCCTCGATCAGCTTGCGGTTGTTCACCTGCAGGGTGAGCGCCGGCACCGGCAGCGCCGACAGCGCCTCGGCCATCACCCGCGCGACCTCGACGTCGTGGTGGAAGGGCAGCGTGTCCCTGGCAACCACGTCGATGTCGGCCTGGGTGAACTCGCGGTAGCGACCCTCTTGCGGCCGCTCCCCCCGCCACACCTTCTGGATCTGGTAGCGGCGGAACGGGAAGTCCAGCTTGCCGGCGTTCTCGAGGACGTAGCGGGCGAACGGCACCGTCAGGTCGAAGTGCAGCCCGAGGGCGGACGGCCCGGAGACGTCGACCTCACCCTCGTCGTTGGCCTGCAGGCGGCGGAGCAGGTAGACCTCCTTGTCGATCTCGCCCTTGCGCAGCAGCTGGTCCAGCGGCTCGGCGGCTCGGGTCTCCACCGGGGCGAAACCGTGCAGCTCGAAGGTCGCGCGAAGGCTGTCGATCACCTGGACCTCGACGAAGCGCTCAGCGGGCAGCAGTTCCGGGAAGCCGCTCACCGGGCTCGGCTTGGAAGCAGTCACGTCAGTTCTCTCAGGAATGGGTTGGTGGCGCGTTCTCGTCCTATGGTCGTGCGCGGGCCGTGCCCGGGACACACGACTACCGCGTCGGGCATCGGCAGGAGGACGGTGCGCAGCGACTCGGTCATCGCGGCCATCGACCCGCCGGGCAGGTCCGTCCGGCCGATGGAGCCGGCGAACAGCACGTCACCGGCGAACAGCACATCCTCGTCCGCCGCGTCCAGTGTGAGCACCACCGAGCCAGCGGTGTGCCCGGGCGCGTGCCGGACGGTCAGCGAGAGCCCGGCGATGTCCAGGCGCCCGTGGTCGTCGAGGGCGCGCACGTCGTCCGGCTCGGCGAACGTCAGGTTCTGCACCCCGAACAGCGGCGCCCCGAACGGCAGGCCCAGGCCGGTCCAGGGATCGGCCAGTGCCGGCCGGTCGCCGGGATGGATGTAGGCGGGCACGTCGCGGGCCTGGCATACCGGCAGCACCGAGAAGGTGTGATCGAGGTGGCCGTGCGTCAGCAGGACCGCGACCGGATGCAGCCGGTTGTCGGTGAGGATCTCGTCGAGCTGTCCGCTCACCCCGTACCCGGGGTCGATGATCACGCACTGCTCGCCGGGGCCGGGAGCGACCACGAAACAGTTCGTTCCGGCGACCTGGGCCGGAAAACCCTCGATCAGCACTACCCGCTCCCTGCACTCCGTGACGGCGGCCAGCCTGGTGCCGCAACCCAACTGCCGAGCCTACCCAGGCGTGCTCAATACCCTTTCTCCGCGCGCCGGTTCGGCTTTCCTGAGCGTGGCAGGCCGGTGCCATGGACGGGCTGTGCGCTACTGAGCTGACTCATAGCCGTTCCGGCGTGCAGCACCAGCCTCGTTTCATACAATTCCTCAGCCCTTTGCCACACTCTCTGCGCGCAGCCCCCGCTCGCGTTTCCTGGAGGACACCCCGTGCCGACCGACAAGCAGCGCCGCGAAGCGGCCCGACGCCACCTCGAGCGCCAGCTGGCCAACCGGCAGCGACGTGCGGCCCAGCGCCGCCACCTGAACCGGATCGCCACCGTGGTCGGCGTCCTGGTGCTGTTCGCGGTGGTGATCACGACGGTCGTGCTGCTGTCCGGCGACCGCAAGAGCAACCCGGCCACGGCCGCCGGCTCCTCATCATCGGCCTCGTCCTCAGCCACCGGATCGGCATCATCATCGGCGTCGGCTTCCTCGACGGCCGCTCCGGAGCCGAGTCGCAGCCCGGCCAAGATCGCGGCTCGCGCGGCGAAGAAGACCAGCGGTCCGTGCGGCTACGCCGAGGACGCCTCGAAGCTCACCGCCGGCAACCTGTTCGACGTCGGCCTGCCGCCGGACCCCCAGCCGACCCCGACGACGGCGAAGATCGCGGTCTTCGACACCAACCAGGGCGCCATCTCGGTGCGCCTGGACGCGGCCGGTGCGCCGTGCAACGTACAGAGCATCGAGTACCTGATCTCGAAGAAGTTCTACGACCAGACGCCGTGCCCGCGCTCGGTGAACTCCGGCATCTATGTCGTGCAGTGCGGTGACCCCTCGGGAACCACGTCCGGCGGCCCGAGCTACAGCACGAAGGACGAGAACCTCGCCAAGGCCAGCTACACCGAGGGCACCCTCGCCATGGCCAACTCCGGCCCGAACACCAACGGCAGCCAGTTCTTCTTCATCACCAAGGACAGCAACGGCTCGCTCGGCAAGAACTACACCGTCATCGGCCACGTGACCGGCGGCCTGAACATTCTGCAGAAGGTGGCGACCGGTGGCGACGACGGCTCGAATTCCGCCGGTGGCGGCAAGCCCAAGGTGCCGCTCTACTTCAAGACCGTGACGTTGAAGGCCTGACCTCGAAGGCCTGACCGCTGCGGCGTGCGGTCAGTTCGGGCTTACAGCCGGGCTCAGTTGGCCGCGTGCACCCGATAGACGTCGTAGACGCCCTCCACGCCGCGGACGGTGCGGAGCAGGTTGTCCAGGTGCTTGGATTCGGCCAGCTCGAAGGTGAAGCGCGACACCGCGACCCGGTCCCGGTTGGTGGTGACCGACGCGGACAGGATGTTGACCCGCTCGTCGGACAGCACCCGCGAGACGTCGGACAGCAGGCGGTGGCGGTCCAGCGCTTCGACCTGGATCGAGACCACGAACACCGAGTCCGCCGACGGTGCCCACTCGACCTCGACCAGGCGGTCGGGCTGCTCCTCCAGCGCACCGGCGTTGGTACAGGTGCGGCGGTGCACCGACACGCCGCCACCGCGGGTGATGAAACCGAGGATCTCGTCACCGGGCACCGGCGTGCAACAGCGGGCAAGCTTCACCCACACGTCCGACATGCCGGAAACCATGACGCCCGCGTTGCCGCTGGGCGGCCGCGGCACCGTCTCGGTGCGCGTCGGGATGGTGGTTTCGGCGAGGTCCTCGGTGGCGCCCTCGACTCCGCCGAGGGACGCGACCAGCTTCTGCACGATCGACTGCGCCGAGACGTGATTTTCGCCGATGGCGACGTACAACGCCGTGATGTCGGCCAGGTGCATGTCACGGGCGATGGTGACGAGCTGGTCGCCACCGAGCAGCCGCTGCATCGGCAGGGACGACTTGCGCATGGCCCGGGTCAGCGCGGTCTTGCCCGCCTCTACGGCGTCCTCGCGGCGTTCCTTGGCGAACCACTGGCGGATCTTGGTCTTGGCCCGCGGTGAGGCGACGAAGGCAAGCCAGTCCCGGGATGGGCCGGCGCCCTCCGCCTTGGAGGTGAACACCTCGACCCGGTCACCGTGATCGAGTTCGGTCTCGAGCGCAACGAGCTTGCCGTTCACGCGGGCGCCGATGCAGCGATGGCCGACGTCGGTGTGCACCGCGTACGCGAAGTCGACCGGCGTCGATCCGGCGGGCAGCCCGATGACCTCGCCCTTGGGGGTGAAGACGTACACCTCGCGCGCGCCGAGGTCGAAGCGCAGGGTGTCCAGGAACTCCCCCGGCTCCTGGGCCTCGCGCTGCCAGTCGAGCAGCTGCCGCAGCCACACCATCTCGTCGCTGACCGTGGACGGCGATGGTGAGGGTGAGGCCCCGCCGACCTCCTTGTACTTCCAGTGCGCCGCGATACCGTACTCGGCGGTTCGGTGCATCGCGTGCGTCCGGATCTGCAGCTCGACCGGCTTGCCGCCGGGACCGATCACCGTGGTGTGCAGCGACTGGTACATGTTGAACTTGGGCATCGCGATGAAGTCCTTGAACCGGCCGGGCACCGGTTGCCAGTTCGCGTGGATCACCCCGAGCGTGCCGTAACAATCGCGTTCGGAGTCCACCAGCACGCGGATGCCGACCAGGTCGTAGATGTCGGTGAACTCGCGGCCGCGGACGATCATCTTCTGGTAGATCGAGTAGTAGTGCTTCGGACGTCCGTAGACGTCGGCCTTGATGCCACCGGCCTTCAGATCCCGGTTGACCCGCTCGATCACCTCGTTGAGGTAGACGTCGCGCTGCGGTGCCCGGTCGGCGACCAGCCGGACGATCTCGTCGTAGCGCTTGGGGTACAGGGTCGCGAAGGCCAGGTCTTCCAGTTCCCACTTGACGGTGTTCATCCCGAGCCGGTGGGCCAGCGGCGCGAGGACTTCCAGGGTCTCGCGTGCCTTGCGCTCCTGCTTGGCCGGCGGCAGGAATCGCAGCGTCCGCATGTTGTGCAGCCGGTCCGCCAGCTTGATGACCAGCACCCTGGGGTCGCGCGCCATCGCGATGATCATCTTGCGGATGGTCTCGGCTTCGGCCGCCTCGCCGTACTTCACCTTGTCGAGCTTGGTCACACCCTCGACCAGGTGCGCCACCTCGGCACCGAAGTCGGCCGCGAGTTCAGCGGTCGTCAAGCCGGTGTCCTCGACGGTGTCGTGCAGCAGCGCTGCCACCAGCGTGGTGGTGTCCATGCCGAGCTCGGCCAGGATGGTGGACACGGCCAGCGGATGGGTGATGTAGGGGTCGCCGGACTTGCGGAGCTGACCGCGGTGCCGTTCCTCGGCCAGGTCGTAGCCGCGCTGCAGCAGCCGGGCGTCCACCTTCGGATGCGCGGCCCGGTGCACCGCGAGCAGCGGTTCCAGGACCGGCTTCACGGCGGCCTGCTTGGGCGTGGTGACCAGCCTGCGCGCGATCCGGTCGCGAACCCGGCGGCGGTGCGCGCCGTTGGCGATCTCGGTCGCCGATGCCGCGGTCGGTCCGTGCGGGCCGCCTTGTACGAGGTCTGCCCGGGCACCGGCGCCGGCCGCCCTGCCGCTGGCCGCTTCGGCGGCGGTCCTGGTTACGGTGCCGCTGCCCGGCGTGCCGTCAGCAGCCGTCACCTCTGCTGGCTTGGCGGCTGCTGGAGTGCTGGTACTCGGTTTGGCCGCAGCCGGACTGCTGATCTTCGGCTTGGTAACGACCGGAGCGCTGATAGTCGGCTTGGCGGCAGCCGGCTTGCTCACACCCGGCACGGCGGCCGCCGGCTCGGAACCTGCACCGGCGTCCGCTACCGGCGCTCCGGTCGTGCTCGACACGGGCGTCGCAGTCGCACCTGGGTCGGTGGCCTCGGCAGTCAGAAGAGCCTCCCCTGGCGGGCGCTGAAAACGTTGCTTGTCCAGTCTAGGGGTCCAGGCGAAACTCCCGCAGGACGGGATAACGGAAAACACGGCATCCCGCGGCTCACTCGGATCGAACCCGAGTGGGCAGCGACCGGGGGCTACAGAGTCAGCAGAGCCCGCAGGTCGTGCCCGTCCAGTCGCGCCCGGCCCTTCAGGAAGGACAGCTCCACCAGCACGCCGACGCCGGTCACCGTCGCTCCGGCACGGCTGAGCAGATCGATCGCCGCCGCCAGCGTGCCCCCGGTGGCGAGCACGTCGTCGACCACGTAGACCCGCTTGCCTTCGAGCAGCCCGGTCGGCACCTCGATCTCGGCGCTGCCGTACTCGAGGTCGTAGCGCGCGCTGAGCGTGGGCGGCGGGAGCTTGCCGGCCTTGCGGACCGGCACCACTCCGGCGTCGACCGCGCGGGCAAGGGCGGCCGCCACCACGAAGCCCCGCGCCTCGACGCCGGCGATCACGTCGGCCTCGTACGCCCCGGGGAGGTCCGCGAGCTCGTCGATGCAGGCGCCGAACGCGGCCGCGTCGGCGAGCAACGGGGTGATGTCCTTGAACCGCACGCCGGGCTGGGGAAAGTCCTCGACATCGCGCAGCAGCCCGTTGATGAGCTGGGCAAGGCTGATGTCGTTGGCCTCGGCCGTGCCGCTGCCGGTCACGGGCGCCGCTTCGCGGGGCGGCTGGCCGGACGTGCTCCGGGACGGGGAGCCGGGGCGGGCTTGCCGCGCGGCGCCGGAGCGGTGCCCGCCAGAGCCGGTTCCACGACCGGAGTGCGGGCCGCCACCCGCTTGGCCTGCACGCGCTTGGTCAGATTCCGGTACTCGGGCTCGCGTTCCTTGAGGTCCACCACGACCGGCGTCGCGAGGAACAGCGAAGAGTAAGCGCCGATGGCCAACCCGACGAAGAGAATCAGCGCCAGATCCTTGATCGTGCCGACACCCAGCAGGCCGGCGCCCACGAACAGCAGCCCCGCCACCGGGAGCAGCGAGATCAGGGACGTGTTGATCGAGCGCATCAGGGTCTGGTTCACCGCCATGTTGGCGGCTTCGGCATAGGTCATCCGCGCGGTGGCCGCCAGGTCACGGGAGTTCTCGGCGACCTTGTCGAACACCACCACGGTGTCGTAGAGGGAGAAGCCCAGGATCGTCAGCAACCCGACGATGGTGGACGGCGTCAGCTCGAACCCGACGATGGAATAGATGCCTGCGGCGATGATGAGGTCGTGCAGCAGCGCCGTGAGCGCGCCGACGGCCATCTTCCACTCGAAGCGCAGGGCGATGTAGGCGAAGACCACCAGCAGGAACACGATCAGGCCCTGGACGGCCTTCTTGGTGATCTCACCGCCCCAGCTCGAGGACACCGAGTCCGTCGAGATCGAGTCCTTCGGGTCGATGTGCAGAACCTGGCCGAGCTTGTTCTGCACCGCCGCCTGCGTGGCGAGGTCGAGCTGCTTGGTCTTCAGTACGATCTGGCGGGTCGCGCCGGACCCGACCTGCTGCGCCGCCGACTCGGCGGGGTGACCCGTCTGGGCCATCGCGGCCGCGGCGCTGGACGTGGTGATCGAGGTGTTGGCCGCCTTGATCTGGAACTGCGTGCCGCCCTTGAAGTCGATGCCCACGTTGAAGCCGCGGAACACCATGCTGCCGACGCAGATGACGATCAGGACCAGCGATGCCAGGTACCAGCGCTTGCGGGTGCCGATGAAGTCGATGCCGGTCTCACCGCGGTAGAGCCTGCTGAAAAATCTCGACGAGCTCATCAGCTGTTGTCCTTTCGGGTGGCCTCATCGGTTTCGCGCGCCACTGCCCGGCGGGCCGCCGCGCGTTCCGCGGCCGTGCCACCGCCGCGCGGCTTGCCGCCTTGTGGCGAACCCTGTGATGACCCTTGCGGCGACGCCTGTGGTGACCCTTGTGCTGACCGTTGTGCTGACAGGGGCGCCGCCGAGGACGATCCCCGTGATGTCGGTTCGGTGAAGGTGATACCGGCCTCGGTGCTGCGGGTGTCGGCAGTCCCCGGCTCCATCAGGCGCTGACCGCCCGCGGACTTCCTCGACGTACTCCGCGCGCCGGCCATGCTGGGCATGCCGGCCGGTTGCGCGACCGGCCCGGTCCGGGTGGCGATACCACCGCTCCGGGCGTGGTTCAGGCCGGTGAATCGTGCCGACCCGAAGGCCGCGCTCCGGGAGAACAGCGACACCAGCGGGTGGGTGAACAGGAAGACCACGACCAGGTCGAGGACGGTTGAGAGCCCCAGCGTGAACGCGAAGCCCTTCACGTCACCGGCTGCGAAGATGTACAGGATGGCGGCTGCCAGGAACGACACCGTGTCGGCGGAGAGGATGGTCCGGCGTGACCGGATCCAGGCCCGCGGAATGGCGGTGCGGGCCGTCCGGCCCTCATGCACCTCGTCCTTGATCCGTTCGAAGAACACGACGAACGAGTCCGCGGTGATACCGACCGCGACGATGAAACCGGCGATGCCCGCAAGGGTCAGGGTGAACCCGATCTGCTTGCCCAGGATCACCAGCATGGCGTAGGTCAGGCCGCCGGACACCAGCAGCGAGGCGATCGTCACCAGGCCCAGTGCCCGGTAGTACAACAGCGAGTAGACGACGACGAGGGCCAGGCCGATGCCGCCCGCCAGCAGACCGGCCTTGAGCTGATCCGTACCCAGCGTCGGCGACACCGAAGTGGCCGCCTGCTGGACGAAGTTCAGCGGCAGCGCGCCGTACTTGAGCGAGTTCGCCAGGTCGGTCGCCTGGGCCTCGGTGAACTGGCCGGTGATCTCGGTGGTTCCGGCGATGGTGCCCTGGATGGTGGACGCCACGATGACCTTGTTGTCCAGCGTGTCCGCAACCTGGTTACCGATGTCGTTGGGGTTGACCGTCACGTTGTGCTTGGAGGTGTAGGCCGCCCACGCAGACTGGCCCTTGGGCTTGAGGTTGACGCTGACGGTCCACTGGAACTGCCCGGACGTCGAGCCGGGCGCATTCGCCTGGGCGTTCTTGACCTCGGTACCCGGCACGATCACGGGACCGAGCAGGTACTTCGTCTGGTTCGCCTGATCACAGGTGATCATCGGCTTGTTCGACACGTCCAGCGGCTTGACCACGTCATTGCACGGCCACGACTGGATGGCGGAGTTCAACGCCTTCAGCTGAGCGGCGGGCAGCGCGGCGACCGCGGCGGGAGTGCTCGGCGGGGTGAACCCGACGACCTTCCACTGGTCCACCGGCGCCGACCGATCGGCAGCCGAGCCGGACGGCGACGCGGACGCGCCAGGAGCGGGGGTCTTCGCCGGGGTGGCAGACGCAGTCGGGGTGGCAGACGCTGCCGGGGTGGCAGACGCTGCCGGGGTGGCAGACGCTGCCGGGTTTGCGGACGCTGGGGTGACACTGCCGACGGCACGCGGAACGACCCGGCCGTGCGGCGACGGTGAGCTCGACGCGGTGGCCTCAGGCGCCGCGGAGCTGGCCGGACCGGCGGAGGCCTTGGCCGACGGAGCGGCGGTGCCCGACGGTGACGAGCTCCCCGACGGAGCAGCGGTGCCGGATGGCGCGGCACTGCCGGACGGCGCCGGAGCGGCGACCGGGATGGCGGCCATCAGCAGCGGCCGGAACTGCAGCAGCGCGGTGCCGCCGACGTCCTTGATGTCGTTTGCGCCGGCACCGGGAACGGAGACGACGATCCGGTCATTGCCCTGGGTGACCACCTCGGCCGAGGACACACCGAGGCCGTTGACGCGGTTGGTGATGATCTGGCGGGCCTGGTCCATCGACGCCTTGGTGGGCGCCTTGCCGCCGGTCGTTTCGGCCTTGAGGATGACCTGGGCGCCACCCTGGAGGTCCAGGCCGAGCTTGGGGGTGCGGGGCTGGTGTGGCCAGAACACCACGCCGTACAGGACGACGAATAGACCTAGAAGCACTGCGAAATAACGCCCGACGCGCAGCGTTCCGGCAGATGGTGCCACGGAAGTTGTTCTCCTCAGTCGTTATCGATCGCCTGCGCACCCATATGCGGCGGCAGGCGCCTCAGCCGATCGCCAGCCACAGCCGGCCCCGGACTCGCCGCATAGTATGACCGATCACGCGACGAACCGGCTTGGCGAGGCGGCAAAAGCGACTAACTCGGGTCGGACGCGTCTGACTGCGGCATGGTATTCCGAGCCGGACGAGCCCGCGCCGCGGGATCGGTGCCGGGAGCCGTGCCCGCGATCGGCGTGCGGTACTGGTCGGGCAGCTCATTGACCTCCCGAAGGGCCGCGACCGTCCAGCGCACCTCGACGCCCGGCGCGACCGACAGCAGTGCGGAGCCGTCATCGTTCACCGACACCACCGTCGCGTAGAGCCCCGAGGTGGTCATCACCTCGGTACCGGCGCCGATCCGCTCGCGGCGGGCTGCGTCGGCCGCGGCGGCACGCTGCTTGTTACGCCGCGAGAAAGCCACCATGCCGACCAGCAGGGCGGCCAGGACGATCAGTGGCAGGGCTTGAGTCACGGCGATGAGATCCCAACTGGCTGAGCCGGCACCGGCGGCGGATGAGCTGCCGCGCGTGGGCACGGCAGCGTGGCGAAGGAAAGGTCGGGTGCAAGTGTGGCGAACCGAAGTTCGGATGGAAGTCTAGTTCGTCAACGCCTGTGCGGCCGTAAAAGTTCGCGCCGCCCGGTCAGGCACGCGACTGCGGTCAGGCGTCGAACAGCGGTCAGGCGTCGAACAGCGTAGGCGCGCCGGAGCCGGGCGGTGGTTGGATGCCGAGATGGTGCCAGGCGGCCGGCGTGGCAACCCGCCCGCGCGGCGTCCGGGCCAGCAGGCCGGCTCGTACCAGGAACGGCTCGGCCACCTCTTGCACCGTCTCGATCTCTTCTCCGACCGCCACCGCGAGGGTGCTGACGCCGACCGGCCCGCCACCGAACCGGCGCACCAGGGCGTTCAGCACCGCCTTGTCGAGCCGATCCAGCCCGAGTTCGTCCACGTCGTACACCGCTAGCGCGTCGTGGGCGACCGCGGAGGTGACGATGCCGTCCGCGCGAACCTCGGCGAAGTCGCGAACCCGCCGCAGGAGGCGATTGGCGATCCGGGGGGTTCCCCGGGACCGGCTGGCGATCTCAGCGCCACCTTCCGGTGTCAGCCGGACGCCCAGCAGCTGGGCCGAGCGGTGGAGCACGAGTTCGAGTTCGGCGACGTCGTAGAAGTCCATGTGGCCGGTGAAGCCGAACCGGTCACGCAACGGACCGGTGAGCAGGCCGGCCCGCGTGGTGGCTCCGACCAGCGTGAACGGCGCCAGGTCGAGCGGAATGGCCGTCGCGCCCGGCCCCTTGCCGACCATCACGTCGACCCGGAAGTCCTCCATGGCCATGTAGAGCAGTTCCTCGGCGGGCCGGGCGATGCGGTGGATCTCGTCGATGAACAGCACCTCGCCCTCGCCCAGGCTGGTGAGCAGGGCGGCCAGGTCACCCGCCCGCTCGATCGCCGGGCCGGAGGTGAGCCGGAAGGGGGCGCCGAGTTCGGCCGCGATGATCATGGCCAGGCTGGTCTTGCCCAGGCCGGGAGGACCGGACAGCAGTACGTGGTCAGGCGGCCGGTTGCGGCGCATCGCGCTCTCGAGCACCACCTGCAACTGCTCGCGGACCTTCGGCTGGCCGACGAATTCCGCCAGCTGCTTCGGTCGCAGGCTCGCCTCGATATCGGTCTCGTCCACGTCGGGCAGCGGCGACACCACGTCCCGCTCGAGCGGGCCGCCGGTCACCGGGTGCGTCCCAGCAGCTGGATCGTCCGGCGCAGGATGACGGCGACCTCGGGATTGTCGCCGGAGTCGGCGCTGACCGTCTCGATCGCCTCGACGGCCTCTTTACCAGGGAAGCCCAGGCCGGCCAGCGCGTGCAGCACCTGGTCCTTCCAGGGCGCGATTGCGGTGACCCCGGCCAGCTCGACGGAGCTGTCGGAACCGTCGAACGCCCCGATCCGGTCCCGCAGCTCGATGACGATCTTCTCCGCGCCCTTGCGGCCGATGCCGGGCACCTTCACCAGGGCGTTGTGGTCGGCGGTGGCGATGGCGCGGCGGATTTCGCGTGGTGGATACACACCGAGGATGGTCTGCGCCAGCTTCGGGCCGACCCCGTTCGCGGTCTGCAGCAGCTCGAACAGGCCGCGCTCGTCGTCGTCGGCGAATCCGTACAGGGTGAGCGAGTCCTCGCGGACGACCAGGCTGGTGGACAGCCGGGCACTGTCACCGACGCGCAGCCTGGCGAGGGTCCCAGGCGAGCACGAGACAGCCAGGCCCACGCCGCCGACCTCGACCACGGCGCCGTCCGGGCCGACGGCGGCAACGCGGCCATGGACGCTGGCAATCATCGGCGTACTCCAATCGGTGCTGAGCGCGTCGGTGCGGTGCGCACGCCCGCCTTCGCCCGGACGGCCGCGTCGTTCAATCGGGCCAGCGCGGCGCCGCGCCAGATGTGGCAGATCGCCAGCGCCAGCGCGTCGGCGGCGTCCGCGGGCTTGGGCGCGCAGTCCAGCCTGAGGATACGAGTCACCATCGCGGTGATCTGAGCCTTGTCCGCCGAGCCCGATCCGGTGATGGCCGCCTTGACCTCCGACGGCGTGTGCAGGTGCACCGGGATTCCGAGCCGAGTGGCGGCGACCATCGCGAGCCCCGCTGCCTGTGCCGTGCCGGTGACGGTGCGGACGTTGTGCTGGGCGAAGACCCGCTCCACCACCACGACATCGGGACGGTGGGCAGCGACCGCGGCGTCGAGGCCGTCGGCGAGCGCGAGCAGCCGCGCCCCGATGTCGTCCTCAGCCGGCGTTCGCAGTACCTGGACGTGCACCAGGGTCAGCGGGCGCCCGGTGGTGCCCTCGACGACTCCGACGCCGCAGCGGGTCAGGCCAGGGTCCACGCCGAGCACCCGCATCCGCCACCCACCTCTCACGGCACTTCAATCGAACGCGCGTTCGACACCCTACCGCCGCCGCTCGCGTCGCTTTCGGCGGCACGCCGGAGTCGTCCCTGGACTGTCCTCCCTAGACTCCGGTTCCATGACCCTGCCGTATCGGCGCTCCCGCAGCGCCGGCGTCCGTCCCAGTCCCATCTTCCTGGCCGTGCTCGCCGCCACCGCGCTCGGCGGATACCTGGCGTGGCAGGCCACGACCGACACCCGGACGGCTCGGCTGGGCGTGTTCCTGTTCGTGATCGCGGGCTGGGTCGTCACGCTGTGCCTGCACGAGTTCGCGCACGCCTTCCTTGCCTGGCGCTTCGGCGACGACGAGGTCGAGGCGCGCGGGTACCTCACCCTCAATCCGCTGAAGTACAGCCACCCGCTGCTGTCCATCGCGCTGCCCGTCCTGTTCATCGCCCTCGGTGGGATCGGCCTGCCGGGCGGCGCGGTGTACGTCCATCCACACCGCTTCCGTACCGACGCCCAGCGCGCGCTGGTGTCACTGTCGGGTCCGCTGACCAACCTGGCCTTCGGGGTCGTGCTGCTGGTGGTCGTCCGGATGAACCTCGACACCGGGGCACACGCCGCGTTCTGGTACGCGATGGCGTTCCTGGGTCTGCTGCAGGTGATGGCCGCCGTGCTGAACCTGCTGCCGATACCCGGGCTGGACGGCTACGGCACCATCGAGCCGTACCTCGACCCGAAGTTCCGCCACGGCGCCGAGCAACTCAAGCCGTTCGGCATGCTGATCGTGTTCGCGCTGATCCAGATCCAGACGGTGAACCGCGCGTTCTTCTCGGCGATCTACTGGCTCTTCGACTTCTCCGGGGTGCCCCGGTACTACGCCGCGGCCGGCTTCCAGCTGATCAAGTTCTGGCAATCGAGCTGACGCGGTACCGCCGGGCCGGCTGATTCTGTAGAGGTGCCGATTCTGTAGAGGTGCTGAGAGCGAGCGCGCCCGATGCGTCCGATGCGCCCGCTGTCGGCGATACTCCATCTGCTGTTGGACTTTGATGTTTCCGGCTAGTCACGTGGGGCTTGACCTATGCAGACGCTCGCTCGCTTCGCGGTTTCCCGACGTTGGCTCGTGGTGGCCGCCTGGATCGCGTTCATCGTCGCCGTGCAGGTGCTGCTGTCGGGGGCCGGCGGCTCCGCCTACAAGGACGACTTCAAGTTGCCGCACACCGAGACCGACACCGTGGCGCAGCTGCTGACAGCGTCCGGGCTGAACAGCCAGAACGGCGCGAGCGGCACCATGGTGCTGCACGCCAAGTCCGGCGTGGTGAGCGACTTCGCCTCGACGGTGCAACCGCAACTGCGCAGGCTGTGCACCGCCGGGTTCGGGATCGCGTCGGTCAACTCCCCCTTCGGCACGGTGACCTGCCCGCAGGCAGCCGGCTCAGCCGGGAGCACCGGCGGTTCGAGCAACGCGGGCGGCGCGGGAGCGGCCGGCGGTTCGCAAGCCGCGGCGGCCCAGGCCGCGCTGGTGAGCAAGGACAAGACCATCGCCGTCGTCGAGCTCAACTGGGCGCAGGTGCAGCCCACCAACGGCGACATCGCGGGCGTGCACAAGGCGCTGCAGGGCCTCGGCGCGGGCAACCTGCAGGTCGAGTTCACCGGCAACGCGTTCCAGGCATTGTCGATGCAGAGGGCCCACGGCATTCCGCCCGAGGTGATCGGCTTCATCGCCGCGCTGATCATCCTGCTGATCGTGTTCCGCACGGTCGGCGCGACGGTGCTTCCGCTGGTGAGCGCGATCGCCGCGATGGGCAGCGGCCTCGCCCTGATCGGCCTGCTCTCGCACGTGATGTCGGTCGCCTCGTTCGCGAATCAGCTGGCGCTGCTCATGATCCTCGGCGTCGGAGTGGACTACGCGCTGTTCATCGTCACCCGGCACCGGCGCAACCTGCTGCGCGGGATGAGCGTCGAAGACTCGATCCTGCTGGCTGTCAACACCTCCGGACGCGCCGTGTTGTTCGCCGGCACGACCGTGTGCATCGCGCTGCTGGGACTGTGGACCCTCGGCGTCAGCTTCCTGTACGGGGTGTCGCTGGGCACCGCCATCGGCGTGGCGCTCACCATGCTGGCCTCGTTGACCCTGCTGCCGGCACTGCTCAGCTTCCTGGGCTTGAAGGTGCTCCCGCGCAAGCAGCGCAAGGCCGTCCGGGCCGGCTCGTTCGATCTCTCGGAGCACCATGGCTTCTGGTACCGCTGGTCACGCCTCGTCGAGGGCAGGCGACTGGTGCTGGGCATCGCCGCGTTCGTCGTCCTGGCGGTGCTGGCAATCCCGTTCTTCTCGATCCGGCTCGGGTCCTCCGACCAGGGCAACGACCCCAGCTCGTCCACCACCCGCAAGGGTTATGACCTGATCGCCCAAGGCTTCGGTCCCGGCTACAACTCGGGCCTGCAGCTGGTGATCAGCGGCCCGGGCGCGGCCGACAAGGGCTACCTCACCAAGGTCGGGCAGACCCTGGCCCAGGTGCCCGACGTCGCGCCGGCGAGCGTGCACGCCATTCCCACCGGACGTGGGATCGCGCTCGTCACCTTCAAGAGCACCACCTCGCCGCAGGACGCGAGAACGACCGATCTGGTCAAGAATCTGCGTGGCACGGTGCTTCCGCCGCTCTACGCCAACAGCTCCAACCACATCTACGTCTACGGTGTCACCGCCATCTTCGTCGACTTCGCCAAGGTGCTGTCTGCGAAGATGGCGTACTTCTTCATCGCGGTGATCGGCTTGTCGTTCCTGCTGCTGCTGATCGCGTTCCGCAGCGTGGTGATCCCGCTGACGGCCGCGGCGATGAACCTGCTCGCGGCCGGTGCCTCGTTCGGCGTGGTGGTGGCGATCTTCCAGTGGGGCTGGCTGTCGGAGACCCTGGGCATCGGTGGCGGTGGCCCCATCGAGGCGTTCGTGCCGGTGATGTTCTTCGCGATCCTGTTCGGGCTGTCGATGGACTACCAGGTGTTCCTGGTGAGCCGGATGCACGAGGAGTGGGTGCACACCGGCGACAACCGGCGTTCCATCACCGTGGGGCAGGGCGAGACCGGCGGCATCATCACCGCGGCCGCCCTCATCATGATCGCGGTGTTCGGCGGCTTCGTGCTCGGTGACGCCCGGGTGATCAAGCTGTTCGGCATCGGCCTGGCCTCGGCGGTATTCCTGGACGCCTTCGTGGTGCGGACCATCCTGGTGCCCTCGCTCATGCACGTGATCGGCAAGGCGAACTGGTACTTCCCGTCCTGGCTGGGGCGGATCACGCCGCAGGTGTCCATCGAGGCCAAGGACGACGGTCACGACGCAGGCGCGCAGGCGGGTGGAGAAGGCCCGGACGGTCAGAAAGAAATGGCCGGCGTCTGACATCAGACGCCGGCCGGTCCGGAGTGCGGCAGCCGGTCAGCCGACGGCTTCGAGCGCTTCCATAACGTCGTCGGCTACATCGAAGTTGGCGTACACGTTCTGCACGTCGTCGGAGTCCTCGAGCGCGTCGATCAGCTTGAACACCTTGCGGGCGCCCTCTTCATCGAGGGGCACCTGCACGCTCGGCAGGAAGGACGAGTCGGCGGAGTCGTAGTCGATGCCGGCCTCTTGCAGCGCCGTCCGGACCGCCACCAGGTCGGTCGCCTCGCTGATGACCTCGAATTCGTCGCCCAGGTCGTTGACCTCTTCCGCGCCCGCGTCGAGGACCGCGCCGAGCACGTCATCCTCGGTCAGCTTGTTCTTCGGAACCAGCACGACGCCCTTGCGCGCGAACAGGTAGGCGACCGAGCCGGGGTCGGCCATGTTGCCGCCGTTGCGGGTCATCGCGATGCGGACCTCGCCGGCCGCGCGGTTGCGGTTGTCGGTGAGGCACTCGATCAGGACGGCGACGCCGGACGGGCCGTACCCCTCGTACATGATCGTCTGCCAGTCCGCCCCGCCGGCCTCGGCACCGGAGCCGCGCTTGACCGCCCGCTCGATGTTGTCCAGCGGGACGGAGGTCTTGCGCGCCTTCTGGATGGCGTCATACAGCGTCGGATTCCCGTTGGGGTCGCCCCCGCCGATACGCGCGGCCACCTCGATGTTCTTGATCAGCTTGGCGAACATCTTGCCGCGCTTGGCGTCGACGACAGCCTTCTTGTGCTTGGTCGTCGCCCATTTGGAATGGCCGCTCATCTACCTGTCCTCGCAGTCACTGCTGAATCCTCGCTCTTCGTGGTGGGGACCTCGGCCGACTTCCCGAGGACGTTCCGCACCATGTCCACGAAATACCCGTGCACCCGCGCGTCACCGGTCAGTTCGGGATGGAACGACGTGGCCAGCAGGTGCCCCTGACGAATCCCCACAACCCTACCCGCCGCCGGTCCGGACGTGACCCTGGCGAGCACCTCTGCCCCGCCGCCGACGTCCTCGACCCACGGTGCCCGGATGAAGACCGCCGTCACCGGGCCGCCCGCGACGCCCTCGACGTTCACCGGCTCTTCGAACGACTCGATCTGGCGGCCGAAGGCATTGCGCCGGACCGTCATGTCGATCCCACCGAACGTCTCTTGATCGACGGCGCCTCCGACGATCCGGTCCGCCAGCAGGATCATCCCGGCGCACGAGCCGTAGGTCGGCAGGCCGTCGGAGATCCGCTTGCGCAGCGGCTCCAGCAGGTCGAAGTGCTGGGCCAGCTTCACGATGGTGGTCGACTCGCCACCCGGGATGACCAGGCCGTCCAGATCGGCCAGCTCGGATTCGCGGCGAACCGGGATCGCGTCGGCTCCGACAGACCGCAGGGCGGTGAGATGCTCCCGGACGTCGCCCTGCAGGGCGAGGACGCCGATGCGGGGTCGCGCCGCGGTCACCGGCTATCGGCGGTGGCTCGGCCTGACGTTGAATGCCCGGCCAGCACCAACTGCGCGAGCAGCTCGTCCGTGGCCTTGGCCACCGCCGCCACCGCTGCGTCGAACGCCTCGGTGTTGGCCCTGGACGGCGCGCGCATGCCGGCGACCTTGCGGACGTACTGAAGCGCGGCGGCCCGGCTGTCCTCCGAGGTCGCGTCCTCGGTGTAGGGCGGACGCAAGGTCTTGATGCTGCGGCACATGGTGGCGCTCCCTCGCTGCTGACGATCGCGGGGGTGAACCGGCCGCTAAAGCGGTCGGATCCCCTTGAGATCACATCTGAATCTGGTTACCAGCCGCGCTCGGCGAGCCGGTGCGGCTGCGGGATGTCTTCGACGTTGATGCCGACCATGGCCTCACCGAGCCCGCGCGACACCTTCGCCAGCACGTCCGGGTCGTCGTAGAAGGTGGTCGCCTTGACGATCGCCTCGGCCCGCTGCTCCGGGTTGCCGGACTTGAAGATGCCCGAGCCGACGAACACTCCCTCGGCACCGAGCTGCATCATCATCGCGGCATCGGCCGGAGTCGCGATGCCACCCGCGGTGAACAGCACCACCGGCAACTTGCCGGCGCGGGCGACCTCGGCCACCAGCTCGTACGGTGCCTGCAGCTCCTTCGCGGCGACGAACAGCTCGTCGCTGGACAGCGACGTCAGGCGACGGATCTCACCACCGATCTTGCGCATGTGGGTGGTCGCGTTCGACACGTCACCGGTGCCGGCCTCGCCCTTGGAGCGGATCATCGCCGCGCCCTCGGTGATCCGGCGCAGCGCCTCGCCCAGGTTGGTCGCGCCGCACACGAAGGGCACCGTGAACTGCCACTTGTCGATGTGGTTGGCGTAGTCGGCCGGCGTGAGCACCTCGGACTCGTCCACGTAGTCGACCCCGAGGGCCTGCAGCACCTGGGCCTCGACGAAGTGGCCGATGCGGGCCTTGGCCATCACCGGGATCGAGACCGACGCGATGATGCTGTCGATCATGTCCGGGTCGCTCATCCGGGACACGCCGCCCTGGGCGCGGATGTCGGCGGGGACGCGCTCCAGGGCCATCACCGCGACGGCGCCGGCGTTCTCGGCGATCTTGGCCTGCTCTGCCGTGACGACGTCCATGATCACGCCGCCCTTCAGCATCTCGGCCATCCCGCGCTTGACCCGCGCCGTGCCCACCGAGGGAGCACTGCCGCCGGCGGAGACGCTGCCATTGGAAGAAGTGATGTCGTGCTCAGAAGTCATGCCTCCAGTCTACGACCGGGCCACTTCTCTTACCCGCACGCGCCACTTTCTGTTAGGGCGCCCTCCAGCGGTCCTGCGGGCTCGGCGCGCCCTGCTCGGCGGACCCGGCCGGCTCGGCCACCAGCAGGCTGGTGTCATCGATATCGAAGAACTGCGGCAGTTCCCGGTGCCCGGCCAGCCGCAGCAACCGGGGCATCCTGCGGGCTCGCAGGGTCCGGGTGTCACGGACCGCATCGTTGAAGAAGCGCCGTGCGATCAGCACCCGCGCCGCGGCCTCGGAGAGTTCGGCGACCGCCTCCGCGGGAAGCTCCTCGCGCCGCTCGGCCAGGCCCGCGATGGCATGACCGACCTCGTTCTCAGCCACCCGCCGGTCCGTCGGTGACGCGGCCATCGCCGCGCGAGCTGCCCGCACCAGTTCCGCGCGCCGCGGGATCGCCGAGCCCTGCATCTCGCCGAGATGCAGCAGGGCGGCCGCCCGCCGCACGAGCTGGGCGTCGAGCGCTGCCTGCGCCGCGTCCACCCGGGCATGCAACCGGTCCAGGCGGGTCAGCGTGAAGGTGACCCAGCTGGTCAGCAAGATCGCGACGAACACCGCCGCCACCAACCAACCCGCCGAGAACACGAGCCCAGGCTACAAACGTGAAGCGTCGTGCGGAGTAGGCACGACTGCGGCATCAGCCCCAATGCGATGGGCGGCAGCCACGTCAGTCCGGAAGGGTGGCCGCGACCGCGATCTCGTAGACGCGCATGATCTGGGACGCGACCACGGCCCAGTCGTAGGGCTGCACCACCTGGGCACTCGCGGCGGCGAGCTGACCGCGCAACGCCTCGTTCCCGAGCACCGTGTCCAGCGCCGCGGCCAGGTCCGCGGCGTCGCGGTTGCGGAAGATCAGCCCGGCCCGGCCGTCGTCGAGCACCCGGCGGAACGCCTGCAGGTCGCTGGCCACGATCGGGGTACGCGCGGCCATCGCCTCCAGCAGGATGATGCCGAAGCTCTCGCCCCCGGTGTTCGGAGCGACGTACACGTCGACGCTGCGCAGCAGACTGGCCTTGTCCCGCTCGCTCACCATGCCCAGCATCACCACGGATCCGACCAGGAACTCGGGCAGCCGTTCCAGGAACTCCGCCTCCTCACCGCGGCCGGCGACGAGCAGCCGCACGCCGGGACGCCGCCGCACCAGCGTGGTCAGGGCCTCGATGAGGATCGCCATGCCCTTGCGGGACTCGTCGTAGCGGCCGATGAAGCCGATCGTCCCGCCCAGGGCCGGGTCGCGCGGATAGCCCGGCAGCGGCGCGGCGTCGGCGTAGTGCGCGATCGACACGCCGTTGGGAATGACGACCGCATCCGCACCGAGGTGCTCGACGATCATCTTGCGCGCCGCCTGGGACACCGCGATCCGTCCGGACAGCCTTTCCAGCACGGCCTGAACGACGCTGTCGAACATGGCCAGGAACCGTGACCGGGTGGAGGCGGCATGGAAGGTGGCGACCAGCGGGACGTCGGCGAGCAGGACGGTGAGCAGCGACAGGCTCGGCGGGGCCGGCTCATGCACGTGCACCACGTCGAAGTTGCCCTGCCGGAGCCAGCGTCGGACGCGGGTCGCCGACACCAGCCCGAACTGCAGCCGGGCGACGGAGCCGTTGTACGGAATGGGCACCGTCTTGCCGGCGGCGACCACGTAGGAGGGCAGCGTGGGTGACCCCTCCTCGCCGGGCGCCAGCACCGAGACCTCGTGGCCGAGAGCGATCAGCGTCTCGGCCAGGTCCCGGACGTGGGCCTGCACGCCACCCGGGATGTCCCAGAGATACGGGCAGACCATGCCGATGCGCATGGCTCAGCCCGCCTCGGGAGCTGAGCTGCCGGCGGGCGCGGCCGGTGCCTTCGACGGATCCAGGTCGGCCAGCCACAGCCGCTGCAGCATGTGCCAGTCCTCGGGGTGCCCCGCGATGCGGTCCGCGAAGGCCGACGCCAGGGCCTGCGTGCCCCGCTGCACCTTGGCCCTGAGGTTGCCGTCGCCCAGGTCGATGGGCTTGCCGATCCACTGACCCCAGCCGTCGCCGTCGAAGTACAGGTGCACGGGCAGCAGCTTGGCGCCGGTAGTGGCCGCCAACAGCGCGGGGCCGGCCGGCATCCTGGTGGGCTCGCCGAAGAAGTCGACCTGCACACCGGCCCGGGACAGGTCCCGGTCGGCGACGAGGCAGACGACCTCACCAGCGCGCAGGCGCTCGGCCAGCACGGTCATCGGCGGCCGCGGGCCCCCGGTGAGCGGTAGCACCCGCATGCCCAGGCCCTCGCGGAAGGCGACGAACTTGTCGAACAGCGATTCCGGCTGCAGCCGCTCGGCGACCGTGCTGAAGGGGTAGCCGCGCCGCACCAGCCACAGCCCGGCGATGTCCCAGTTGCCGCTGTGCGGCAGGGCGAAGATGGCGCCGTTGCCGGCGGCGATGGCGGCGTCCACGTGATCGGCACCGTCGGTGTGCACGCGGGCCAGGGTGTCGGTCACGTCCATGCTGGGCAGCCGGAAGGTTTCGAGCCAGTACCGGCCGTAGGATCGCATCCCGGCGCGCAGCGTCCGCTCCAGCGCACCGGCGCCCGCGTCAGGTCCCAGCACCCGGCTCAGGTTGCGACGCAATTGGTGCACCGAGCGGCCGTCCCGGTGGACGGCCACGTCCGCACCGAGGTCGAACGCCCGCCGGGCGAGTGGGGCCGGCAGCGCCCGAACCAGTCGCCAGCCCGCCGGGTAGCCGGCGTCGCCGGCCCAGTCGGTCAGGCGAGCCGGCAGCTTCACGCCGCCTGCACCCGAGCCTGCTGCCACACCGTCAGGAACCGCTGGCCGACCGTGATGGTGGACGCGATCACCAGCAGCCACAAAGCGATGCCCTGGACGTAGGGCACCCGGAACGGCCAGCCGGTGAGGCCGGTGCCGACCAGGACGATGATCAGCCGCTCGGAGCGCTCGGCGATGCCGACATTGCAGGTGAAGCCCGCGCCCTCGGCACGGGCCTTGATATAGGAGGTGAGAGAGCCCAGGCACAGGCACAGCAGCGACGCCGCCAGCAGGGCCGGGTGGCCGTGCCGGGCAAACCACCAGGCGAGCGTCCCGAACACCGCGGCATCGGCGATCCGGTCGCAGCTGGAGTCGAGCACCGCGCCGAACCGGGTGGTGAGCCCGCCGGCCCGCGCCACCGCGCCGTCCACCATGTCGAACATCACGAACGCCCAGATGAACAGGGTTCCGACGAAGAAGATGCCGCGCGGGTAGCACACCAGCGCGGACGCGGTGGCGCCCACGGTTCCTGCCACGGTGATCATGTCCGGCGTCACGCCGGCCCGGGCCAGGGATCGTCCAAGCGGGGCGATGGCCTTGCCGATCGGGGCCCGTAGCAGGTTCAGCACCGCTCAACGATAGCTGTCACGGCACCCCGTTCCCGTTCATCGGGCGCTGTCCGCGTGGAAGCGGCCGCCGTCCGGTAGTAACGCCGCCGCACGCCGTGGGATGGCATATCTGCCCGCCCGGTTCGTACTCGTGCCGCTCGCACTACGCCCGGGCAGCGCCTCGGTAAGTTCCGAAGGACCAGCGGTTGCCCTCCGGGTCGCGCAGCGCGAAGTCGAGCGAACCGTAATCGGTGGTGTGCAACTCGGTGGTGATCTCCGCCCCGGCCGTACGGGCACGTTCCAACAGCGCCGCGGGATCGTCGGTCACGACGTACGCGCCGAAGGTGCCCGGCTGCAGCGGCCACGGGTCATCCGGCCGCGACTCCCCCGCCGAACCCAGCATGATCCCGCCACCGAGCGGCCAGGACAGCTGGGCGTGCGCCACGTCGTCGCCGTCTGAGTAGACGACCGTCTCCTCGAATCCGAGCGCGTCGACCAGGAACCGGATCAGCGCCCGAGCGTCGCGGGCGCGCAGGGTGGGCCATACTTGAGGCGGCGGACCCTCCACTGTGATGGGCGTCTCGGTCATGGTCCGAGTGTGGCAGCCCCGGCGGGCTTTGGGCAGCCCCTCCGAGCCACCAGGGCTCGGCCTCACCGCGTTGGGTAGGTTCAACCCAACTTCCTCACACCGTCAGGAGCCCATCGTGAACAGAAGTTCCACCCGGTCAGACGTCGCCGATGCGGTGCACACCGTGACCGATTCGGCCCGGACCGCCGGGAGCGCCGTCGCGGACACCGCCAAGACGGCGGCCACCACCGCCGGGGATGCGCTCAGCACCGCCGGTGACGCGATCGCCTCGGCGGCCGGCACGATGACGGACGCCGTGGGAACCGGCGTCGGCGCTGTCAGCGCCGGCGTCGATGCGGTGGGAGCCGGTGTCGGTGCGGGTGCCGAGGCCATCGCCGTACGCGGCCGCCGGGCACGCAAGCTGGCCAAGCGGGAGGCCGCTCTGCGCGCCGCCCAGCTTGCCCTCGCCAGCAAGCACGCCAAGCAAGAGGCCGCCCTTCGTCGCCACCAGGCCGCCGTCGCCAGCACCCAGACCAAGAAGAAGGCCCGCAAGCAGGCCAGGAAGGCCAAGAAGCGCGGGGGCAGCGTGCTGAACCGGGTCCAGTCGCAGACGGCGGAGCGGGCCGGTGTGGTTCTGCTCGTCCTCGCCATGGGCGCCGTGGCGTTCAGGTCCGCGCGCCAGTCCCGCTCCTGAGCCACCCGCCGCGGGAGGGTCGGTAGACCGTTCCGCGCGGGGGTCACCGGCTCAGCCGGATTCGGCCCAGGCCTCGGCCAGCTGGTCGCGGCTGTCCGACAGCAACTGCGGCAGCACCCGGGTGTGCCCGATCAGCGGCATGAAGTTCATGTCACCGCCCCACCGCGGCACCACGTGCTGGTGCAGGTGCGCCGCGATCCCGGCACCACCCACCACACCCTGGTTGATGCCGATGTTGAAGCCACCGGGTCGAGCGACCTGCCGCAGCACCGTCATCGCCCGCTGGACGAACAGCGCCAGCTCGGCGGCCTCGTCCACCGTCAGCTCGGTGTAGTCGGCGATGTGGCGGTAGGGCACCACCATCAGGTGGCCCGGGTTGTACGGGAACAGGTTCAGCACCGCGAACACCAGCTCGCCGCGGCCGACGACCAGCCCGTCCTCGTCCGACTTCTTCGGAACCTCGCAGAACGGGCAGTGCTGCTCGGCGTCCGAGGCCGGCTTGCCCTCGCCGCCGATGTAGACCATCCGGTGCGGCGTCCAGAGCCGCTGGAACGCGTCGGGCGTACCGGCGAACTCAGCCGCGTCCACGGTTTCGACGCCCGCGTCGGTACCGGTCACAGCTGCTCGGCAATGACGGGAGAGAAATCCGCCACCGAGGGCGAGTGGTTGTCCCGCCGCACGACGAAGGCGGTGATCAGGTCGATCGCATCCTGCAGCGGCACGCCGTTGAGCTGCTCGCCGTCCCGGAACCGGAACGACACCGCACCGTCCTCGGCGTCCTTGGCCCCGGCGATGAGCATGAACGGCACCTTCGACTGCTGCGCGGTGCGGATCTTCTTCTGCATCCGGTCCGAGCTGGCGTCCACCTCGCTCCGGATGCCCTGGCCGCGGAGCAGGGTGGCGACGCCGAGCAGGTACTCGACCTGGTCGTCGGAGACCGGGATCCCGATCACCTGCACCGGCGAGAGCCAGGCGGGGAAGGCGCCCGCGTAGTGCTCTGTGAGCACCCCGATGAACCGCTCGATCGAGCCGAACAGCGCCCGGTGGATCATCACCGGACGGTGCCGCTCGCCGTCGGCCCCGGTGTATTCGAGCTCGAACCGCTTGGGCTGCTGGAAGTCCACCTGAATCGTCGACATCTGCCAGGTACGGCCGATCGCATCCCGGGCCTGCACCGAGATCTTCGGGCCGTAGTACGCCGCACCGCCGGGATCGGGCACCAGCTCCAGCCCGGAATCGAGTGCGGCTTGGCGCAGCGCCTCGGTCGCCTCTTCCCACTCCGCCGGCTCGCCGATGAACTTCGGAGAGTCGTCGCGGGTGGACAGCTCCAGGTAGAAGTCGTCCAGGCCGTAGTCGCGCAGCAGGTTGATCACGAAGGTCAGCAGGTTCTTGAGCTCGTCGCCCATCTGCTCCTTGGTGCAGTAGATGTGCGCGTCGTCCTGGGTCATGCCCCGCACCCTGGTCAGGCCGTGCACCACGCCGGACTTCTCGTACCGGTACACCGAGCCGAACTCGAACAGCCGCAGCGGCAGCTCACGATAGGACCGGCCCCGGGACCGGAAGATCAGGTTGTGCATCGGGCAGTTCATGGCCTTGAGGTAGTAGTCGGTTCCCTCGAACTCCATCGGCGGGAACATGCCGTCGGCGTAGTACGGCAGGTGCCCGGACGTCTCGAAGAGCTGCTGCTTGGCGATGTGCGGGGTGTTGACGAAGTCGTAGCCGCCCTCGATGTGGCGCTGCCGGGAGTAGTCCTCCATGTTCTTGCGGAGGATGCCGCCCTTGGGATGGAAGACCGCCAGGCCGGAGCCGATCTCGTCCGGAAAGCTGAACAGGTCCAGCTCGGCACCCAGCTTGCGGTGATCTCGCTTGGCGGCCTCTTCCAGGCGCGCCAGGTAGGCGCGCAGGTCGTCCTTGGTGGCCCAGGCGGTTCCGTAGATGCGCTGCAGCTGCTCGTTCTGCTGGTCCCCGCGCCAGTACGCGGCGGCGCTGCGCATGAGTTTGAAGGCCGGGATGCGACGCGTGGTCGGCAGGTGCGGACCGCGGCACAGATCCGTCCAGACCCGCTCGCCGTGCCGGTCGAGGTTGTCATACATCGTCAGGACGCCACCGCCGACCTGGGTGGCCTCCTCACTGTCGACGGGGCTGTCGACGACGCTGTCATCGGCACCGTCGCCGGATCCCTTGAGGCCGATCAGCTCGAGCTTGAACTTCTCGTGCGCCAGCTCGGTGCGGGCCTCGTCCTCGGCGATCGGGCGACGGGAGAAGCGCTGTGCGGCCTTGATGATCTCGGTCATCTTCTTCTCGATGGCGCTGAGGTCCTCGGGGGTGAACGGCCGGGACGGCAGGAAGTCGTAGTAGAAGCCGTTCTCGATCGGCGGCCCGATGCCCAGCAGAGTGTTGGGAAAGAGCTGCTGGACGGCCTGGGCCAGCACGTGCGCCGTCGAGTGCCGCAGCACCGCGAGGCCGGCCGGTGAGTCGATGCGGACCGGCTCGACGTCGTCCTCGTTCTCGAAGGCGACGTCGAGGTCGCGCAACTGGCCGGCGGAGTCGCGCACGACGACGGCCCCGGTGGGTGAGTTGATGTCGATTCCGGCTGCTTCCAGCGCGGTCCGCGGAGTGGTTCCCGCGGCCACCGTGACCGGCGGCCGGAAGTCCGGCTGGGCGGCTGACGGCGATACGGCGCTGGACACGTATGGGCTCCCCTGTTGTCGCGATGCGGTGCCTGGCAGCTCCGACAGTGCTGCTGCGGAGCTGCCCGTGGCGGTGCTGAGAATCGGCGATCTCAGGATGCATGCTAGTGCGATGCCCGAAAACATCCGACGCAGTATCTGGGCTGCCGGTGCCGCGGCAGGGCTGCTCACGCTCTCCGCCTGCGGCTCCTCCGCTCGCGGTGAGCGAACGCCGGCAGCCGAGACCTCGGGAGCGGTGGCCCCGTCCGGCGCCAGCTCACCGGCGAGCACCAGCAGCAGCACCAGTGCCAACACCAGCCCGCCGAGTCGCCGGGGACCTTCACCATCTCGTTCGCCGGTGACGTGCACTTCGCCGGGCGGACCGCCGCACGGCTCAGCGCCAACCCGGCCACCGCCTTCGGCCGCTCCGCCGCGGTGCTGTCCAAGGCCGATCTGAGCATGGTCAACCTCGAGACGGCCATCGCGGTAGGCGGTAGCGCCGAGGGCAAGACGTTCACCTTCCAGGCGCCGCCGGCCGCGTTCACCGCGCTGAAGGACGCCGGCGTCGACATCGCGACCATGGCGAACAACCACGGCGCCGACTACGGTGCGGACGGGCTGTCCCAGACCCTGGCCGCCATCCGCTCCAGCGGCTTTCCGGTGGTGGGCATCGGCGCCGACGCGACGGCCGCCTACGCCCCGTACTACACCACCGTCAACGGCGTCCGGATCGCCATCGTGGCCGCCAGCCAGGTACCGGACGAGACGCTGGTGAGCTTTTCCGCGACCGACGACAGCCCGGGAATCGCCAGCGCCTTCTCGGACCGGCTGCTGGCCTCCGTCCGGGCCGCCAAGGGCAAGGCTGATGTGGTGATCGCCTATCTCCACTGGGGAACCGAGTACGACAGCTGCCCGAACTCCGACCAGCGTGGCCTCGCCGACCGGCTGGCCGCGGCGGGCGTGGCCGCGGTCGTCGGCACCCACGCGCACGTGCTGCAGGGCGCCGGCTGGCGACCGGACGGCACGTACGTCGCCTACGGCCTCGGTAACTACTTCTGGTGGCGGTCCTTCGGCAACGCCCAGGACGACAACGGCGTGCTGACCCTGACCATCGCGCACGACCGGGTGCGGACCGCGGACTTCTCCCCGTCACGGCTGGACGACACCGGCGTCTCACCTCCGGCGACCGGGGCGGTGGCGCGGACGGTCCTCGGCGAGTTCACTCAGGCCACCCGGTGCGCGGACCTGTCGAGCACCCCGCCCGGCCACTGAGGCTGTCGACATCGGGGAGGGTGTCAGACCCTCCCGGTACACATTCGCCATGCGTGAGGTGTTGCACGCGCGCGCGAGTGGCCCGAATACCACCCCGACTACTACGGCGTCTTCCTTCGTGATCCGGACGGCCACAATGTCGAGGCCGTGCACCACAGCTTCTGAGAGGTCCGGGCACCGGGACGATCCGCAGCCGAGCGAGCCGACCGGGCGCCCTCCGCTGGCCGTGCGAGGATCGGCGAATGAGCACCCCTGCGGCGGTGGAAGCCGTCAGCATCGACGGCGAGCACCGTTTCAGCAAAGTACCGGCGGACGAGATCACGCTGCTTGCCGGGATCGGGGTGCGGGGTGACGCCCACGCAGGAGTCACCGTGCAGCACCGCTCGCGCGTCGCCGCGGACCCCACCCAGCCCAATTTGCGCCAGGTCCACCTCATCTCCGTTGAGCTGCTTGACGAGTTGCGCGAGGACGGCTTCGACGTCCGTCCCGGCCAACTCGGCGAGAACATCACCACCCGCGGTATCCCCTTGCTCGACCTGCCCCGCGGTGCGCTGCTGCGGATAAGCGAGGACGCCGTCGTGCGCGTCACCGGACTGCGCAATCCCTGCGGTCAGATCAATGACTTCCGGTCCGGGTTGCTCAAGCGGGTGGTGGGGTACGCCCCCGACGGAACGGTGATTCGCCGGGCGGGCGTCATGGGCATCGTGCTGGCTGGCGGTGTCGTTTCGCCGCGAGATTCCATCACGGTCGAGTTGCCCACCGGAGACCATCACCGGCTCGAACCCGTCTGAGGCATGCAACAGATTTCCCATCGCGCCATATCTGTCTGGTGAGAGCGGTTGTACAGACCGAGCACGAAGAGACAGCGTGCCGCACGCCTTCGCGGCAGCTCACTCCACCGTTGGGTGGCCGAGGTGTTACTTGTTCCAGGTGCCCCGGTTCAGCATCGGTTCGATCGCGGCCGTGACAGCAGAAGCGGATGAAGCCGAGTCAGCTTCGCGAGGACAGCACGCAGAACTCGTTGCCCTCTGGATCCTGCAGCACCACCCAGGACTGCTTACCCTGACCGATGTCAGTACGGGTGGCTCCCAGGCGGAGCAACCGCTGAACCTCGGCTTCTTGGTCAGCTGGCCGGAAGTCGAGGTGCAGCCGATTCTTACCGGCCTTCGCCTCGGTGACCGGCGTGAACAAGATGCCTGGCAGGCGCTGCGGTGTCGGCCTGATCTCGCAGTCCTCGTCGGACTCGTCGACCATCACCCAGTCGAGCGCCTGAGCCCACCAGCGGGCCAGTCCCCTCGGCTGTGCGGCATCAACGACAACCTGCTCCCACTCGAGGTCCATGCTCAGCAGGGTAGGCGCCGCCGCTAACGCCAGGTGTCGCTCAGGCTGAGGGTGCTGCCGGTTCCGGAGGACGCGGTGCGGTTCGAGGAGCCTTCCCAGGTGATGGACCCGTCCGGGTTCTTCTTGAGGTACTTGTACTGAAAGGACGTTCCGGCCGGGACGATGACGGTGCCGGACCACGTCGGGTAGCCAGCCGAGGACAGGGCGACCGCCTTGCTGGTGTCCCAGCCGCCCAGCGCCGCGATGTCACCGACCACGAACACGTTCTGGCCGTACGTCGTGGTGGCGTACTCGTGAAAGCTCACCGCCACGGTGCTGGCCGGCGGCTGGCTGCCACCGCCGGTCACCGTCGAGTCGATGTCGAAGGCAACCGCGTCCTTGGCGGCGACGGTGATACTCGCGTTGTGCGATGCGTCCACGGTGACCGTAGGACCGCTGCAGGTGGTGCCGGACGCGGTGCCGTGAATGACGTCGCAGTACGTCCCGGCGGCGAGCCCGATGGCGAAGGTTCGGGTCGTCGCGGAATCAGAGTTGTTGATCGCTACGAAGCCGGCGGTGCCACGGCTGAATGAAATTACATTGCTGCCATCGCTCCACCAGTTCGCTACTGCAGCAGTACCCACGGCGTTGTGCCAGCCGACCATCCCGACCGTGGACAACGTTCGGTCCTGGCACGACCAGGCTCCATTGCCACAGTTGGTCGCGGTGACGAAGCCATTGCCGTCAGCGGGCGGCGACTGGTCGTTGTTGGAGAAGGTGAAGCTTGCATACACCTGCGGCGTGCCGTATCCGCGGGCGAGCGAATAGACGTTGGCGAGCTGGTAGGTGGCGCCGTCCTTGTAGCTCAGGGTGGAGCCGTTGCGGTCAGTGTCGTGGTTGTCGACGAAGGTGACCGACTCGGCACTCGGTTCCAGGCCGGATGAGCCGAACGTCTGCAGTCCGGCGATGGTGCTCTGGAAGCGCGTTTTCAATTGCTGGCCATAGCTGAACTCCAGGACGCTGCCATTGGCCTCGTACGCCGGCGGGTTGACCGCACCACCGGGCATGACCTCCTGGTATACGAAGGCAGCACGCGTCAGCTGGGACTGGATGGCGGCGATGTCGGCGGCGTTGATGTGCTTGGCGGCGTCCAGCCGAAAGCCGTCGACCCCCACGCTGAGCAGGTCATTGAGATACGCCGCCAACTTGCCGCGCACGTAGGAGCTCTCGGTGCGCAGATCGGACAGGCTGACCAGTTCGCACTTCTGCACATCGGTCTGGTTGTTGTAGTCGGTCACGAGCCCACTGGAGTTCGGGCAGTCGGCCGGGTAGTGGTGAAAGTCCTGGCTGCCGTACAGACCCGGATAGGTGTACTTGTTCGTGAAGTCGGTGCCTGCGTACCCGGTGGCGCCCTGTCCCGTCATGTGGTTGAGGACCGCGTCGGCATATACCTTCACGCCAGCCGCGTGGCAGGCCGAGACCATCGAGGTGAACGCCGCGCGGTTGCCCATCCTGCTGTTCAACTGGTAGCTCACCGGTTGGTAGACCTCCCACCACGGGTGCGCCGGACTGTTGCCGGGCAGCGTCACCGACTCCTGCGGCGGCGCCACCTGCACCGCGCCGTACCCGTCCGGTCCGAGCACGTTGGTGCACTCGGCACTCACCGAGGCCCAGTTCCACTCGAAGAGGTTCGCGATGACGTCTCCCCGGGGCGCGACCGTGGCCGCAGCCGAACTTGGCTGAGCGAGAAACGCTCCGGCAAACGCGGTGGCTGCCAGTGCGGCGCTGGCGGCGGTCGCGTAGAGGGTGCGGCGGACTCGCTCGGCGGGTAGGCGCATTCGGGCTCCCCAGGTAGACGAATGTGGCTCTAAAGGCATTTGGAGGGTTTAGGCCACGGTACACAGTTGATCGCGAGGCGCCAGTTCAACCGATCACTGCGCTACGGTCCTGAGGATGAGCGACGCACCCGCAAGCGAACCAGAGTTCCCACCCGCACCCGGACGCAGCGACCCGCCCTTCGCGGCAGACGAACGTCCGATGTTGCAGGCGTGGCTGGACTTCCACCGCGCGACCCTGCTGTCCAAGCTCGAAGGCCTGGACGCCGAGCAGCTACGGACCCGATCGGTGCCGCCGTCCTCGCTGTCGTTGCTGGGGCTGCTGCGGCACATGAGCGAGGTGGAACGGAGCTGGTTCCGCCGAACCCTCGCCGGTGAGGACGCGCCGCCGCTCTACTGCTCCGACAGCGACCCGGACGGCGACTTCGACAACGTGCACACCGCGGACCCGGACGAGGCGCTGGCCACCTTCCGCGCCGAGGTCGAACACTGCGACCGGGTGGCGCAGAGCTACCCGAGCCTGGACGCGGTGGGCGCTCAGCTGCGGCATGGGGTTTCCGAGGTATCACTGCGCTGGATCTACGTCCACATGATCGAGGAGTACGCCCGCCACAACGGCCATGCCGACCTGCTTCGGGAGCGCATCGACGGCCGCACCGGCGACTGATCCGGCGGCGCTCCCAAGATCCGGCGGCGCTCCTAAGATCCGAGGATGAGCAGCCGCGCAGGAATCGTCGTCACCGGAACAGAAGTGCTGACCGGACGGGTGAGCGACCGGAACGGTCCATGGCTGGCCGAGCAGCTGCGGATCGCGGGTGTGGACGTCGCCCAGGTCATCGTCGTCGGCGACCGTCCGGATGACCTGCGCCGGGCCCTGGAGTTTCTCGGCAGCACTGGCATCGATCTCATCATCACCTCCGGCGGCCTCGGGCCCACCGCGGACGACCTGACGGCGGAGGTTGTGGGCACCAGCCAGGGACGCCGGTCGCGGCTGGACCCGGAACTGGAGCGGCAGATCGCGGCCATCGTCGCGAGCCTGAACGAGCGGCGCGGCTGGCAGCCCGATCCGGTAGCGACTGCCGCCGCGACCCGCAAGCAGGCTCTGGTACCCGACGGCGCCACCGTCCTCGCCCCGGTCGGAACTGCGCCAGGGCTGGTGGTCCCGGTGGCGCAAGGGCGCGGCGGGCCGCCCGTCGTCGTCCTGCCCGGCCCGCCGCGCGAGCTGCAGGGAATGTGGCCGGCCGCCCTGGCGGACCCGGACGTCCAGGCCGCGCTGGCCGGGCGGGACGAGCTGCGGCAGCGGACGATCCGGTTGTGGGGTACCCCGGAATCCGAGCTCGCCGCCACCATGCGCGAGAGCGAGGCCACGATCGCCGAGCTCGAGATCACGACCTGTCTGCGCGACGGGGAGCTCGAGATCGTCACCCGGTACGGCCCGGCCGCCGAGGACAGCTACGAGGACTTTCAGGCCGCGATCCAATCGGCCTTTGCACGCACGCTGTTCTCGTCGGACGGCAGGACCATCGACGAGATCGTGGCCGGTGCGCTGATCGAGCGCGAACTCACCATAGCGACGGCTGAATCCTGCACGGCCGGGCTGCTCGCGGGCCGGCTGGCCGATCGTCCCGGCTCGTCGGCGTACCTGCTCGGCGGCCTGGTGGTCTATGCCAACGAGGCCAAGCACAACCTCGCCGGGGTGCCCGTCCAGCTGATCGCCGATGTCGGTGCCGTGAGCGCCGAGGTGGCCGAGGCGCTCGCCGCCGGTGCGCGCGAACGCCTGGGCGCCGACCTCGGCGTCGGCGTCACCGGCATCGCAGGGCCGGATGGAGGCAGCGACGAGAAGCCGGTCGGGCTCGTATACCTGTGCGTCACGAGCAAGGACGGATCGCTGGCCCGCAGGCTGAACCTGCCCGGTTCGCGGGCCGACATCCGCGCCCGGACGGTGCTCACCGCCATGCACCTGATCCGAGAGCTGCTGGTGACCTAAGCTGCGTCGAACCCACGTCCCGGCGAAAGGCCGATCGATGTCCGAGCGCTGGTACAAAGAGGCCGTCGTCTACTCCGTCGAGGTCGACTCCTTTCAGGACTCCAACGGCGACGGCTGCGGCGACCTGCCCGGCCTGACCAGCCGGTTGGACTACCTTGCTCGCCTGGGCGTGACCTGCCTCTGGCTCAACCCGATCCACCCGTCGCCGCAGCGTGACGGCGGCTATGACGTCAGCGACTACTACGGCGTCGATCCGCGGCTGGGCACGCTCGGGGACTTCGTGGAACTGGCCACCCAGGCGCGCTCGCGCGGCATCCGGCTCTTGCTGGATCTCGTCGTGAATCACACCTCCGACCAGCACCCGTGGTTCCAGTCCGCCCGCAGCGACCCGGATTCGCCTTATCGCGACTGGTATGTCTGGAGCAAGGACGAGCCGGCCGACCGTCGACAGGGCATCGTCTTCCCCGGTGAGCAGACCGAGACCTGGACGTTCGACGACGGCGCCAAGCAGTGGTACTTCCACCGGTTCTATGACTTCCAGCCCGATCTGAACTGGGGTAACCCCGCCGTCCGGGCGGAGATCAAGAAGGTGATGGGGTTCTGGCTGCAGCTGGGGGCGTCCGGCTTCCGGATCGACGCCGCGCCTTTCGTCCTGGAGCAGGTCTCCCCCGATGTGGATTCCGGCCCGCTGGACTTCTCCATCCTGGACGACTGGCGACAGGACGTGCAGTGGCGTGAGGGCCAGGCCGTCCTGCTGTGCGAGGCCAATGTGTCGCCCGAGGATGTGCCGACATACTGCGCCGCAGCCCCGGGCGGCCCGAATGACCGCGCTCACCTGATGTTCGCGTTCGGGCTGAATGCCAAACTGTGGTTGGCACTGGCCCGCAAGGACGCCGAGCCGCTGATCGAAGCCCTCGGCGCGCTGCCGAAGCTCGCCGCGATGGCGCAGTGGGCAACGTTCCTGCGTAACCACGATGAACTCGATCTGAGCAAGCTGACGGACGAGCAGCGCGCCGACGTGATGGCGGCGTTCGCCCCCAAGGCCACCATGCGCATCTACGACCGCGGCATCCGCCGGCGGCTTGCTTCGATGATGGGCGGCGAGCGCAAGCGCATCGAGTTGGCGTACTCGCTGCAATTCAGCATGCCGGGTACCCCGGTCGTTCGGTACGGCGAAGAAATCGGCATGGGCGAGGACCTCAAGCTGCCGGACGCGAGGCGATTCGCACACCCATGCAGTGGAGCGCCGACCGTACCGGAGGATTCTCGACCGCATCCGTCGCCGAACTGGTCAGGCCGCTGCCCACTCGCGGCAGTTACGCACCGAAGCGCGTCAACGTCGAATCGCAACGGCGTGAACGCGATTCGCTGCTGCGCTGGTTCGAGGAACTGATCCGGGTGCTGCGCGAGTGCCCCGAGATCGGCGTCGGCGAGCCGAGCGTGGTCGACATCCCACTGCCGCGCTCGGTGCTGCTGCATCGCTTCGACGCCCCGGAGGGTTCGATCCTGCTCATTCACAACCTGGCCGAGGAGCCGGTCACGATCGACCTCAGCGGGGTGGACACCGGCAAGCGTCCGTACGAGGTCTTCTCCGACACGGTGTACGAGCCGCTGCGGTCGAAGCTGTCGCAGTTGTCGCTGGGCGGCTGGGGCTATCGCTGGATCCGGCTGCGCCGGGGCCAGTGATGCCGGGGCCTTCGATGCTGATCGCTGGCGCGCAGACGGCGACGGAAAGACAGCCGAGATCGGCGGCGTCACCATCACCGAGGTTCGCTACCGATGCCAGCTGGGAGCGGCTTCCGAACCGGCCGGGTCGCCTAGGTAGCGCAGGGCCTTCGACACTCCCTCGTCGGTGTCGGTCATGTCGACCACGAGACGGGCGCCATCGCGGATCTCGTCCCACTCGACGTACCCGCCCATCAGCACCTCGTCCCAGGACGGCACCACCTGGTCGGGTAGGTCGGGCAACCGAGCGCTCACCCGACTGCGGTGCTCCGCCGGATCGCGGAGCGTGGTTTCGCAGACGGCCAGCCGTGCGCCGGTTCGCATTGCCAGCCCCGCCCAACCGGCGCGGGCCTCGGGCACCGGGTTCACCGCGTCCACGACCACCGGCGTGCTCAGCGACAGGGTTGCGGCGGCGATCTCGTGGGCGACGACATAGCCGACGGGTCCCACCGGCGGCCGCGCGAGACCGCAGCGAATCACTGCCGTCTCGATGGCATCGATGCGGACATAGGCCGCTCCCAGGGCCGTCACCAGGCGCCGGGCCAAAGTCGTCTTTCCGGTACCCGGCAACCCCGCGAGCACGACCAGCACTGTCTCAGCCACCGTGGGAGCTTACCGACGCCCACAACCGTCGATTCTTAGCCGGCGACCCGCCATGAGGTGATGTCGACCGCCCCGGTGGTGAGGGGATGGTCTGTGAGGCGATGGCGGCGAAGGCAGAGTAGGCGGCGGGCTCCTTTGTCGCGTCGGCGATCGCGACCCGAGGTCGGCACCGTAGCAAGCTAAGGTCTGCGGATGGCCGATTCCCCTGCTCGCACCAGCGGTGCCGCATCCGGCGTCACCACTCAGGTCGTGATCTACACCGACGGCGCGTGCAAGGGCAATCCCGGTCCGGGTGGCTGGGGCGTCTGGTTGCGGAGCGGGACGCACGAGAAGGAACTGTTCGGCGGCGAGGCCCTGACCACGAACAACCGCATGGAGCTGACGGCAGTGATCAAGAGCCTCACTGCTTTGAAGGGCTCCTGCGAGGTCACGCTCTTCACCGACAGCCAGTACGTGCGCAAGGGCATCACCGAGTGGATCCACGGCTGGAAGGCGCGGGGCTGGATGACCGCGGACAAGAAGCCGGTCAAGAACGCCGAGCTGTGGCGCGAGCTCGACGACGCCTGCGCCCGGCACCGCGTCGAGTGGCGCTGGGTTCGCGGGCACGCCGGGGACCCGGGCAACGAGAGGGCCGACGCGCTGGCCAATGCCGGGGCGGCGGAGTTCCTTCGGGTACCGCTTCGCTGACTCAGCCCGTCAACAGCGTGGGAGCGCCTGAGAGAGTGGGACGGTGAGCAACGCCGCCCTACCCGTCGAGCGCGCGCTCTGGCACTCCCGCGATGTGCGTCGGCTGGTGGGGCTGAGCCTGCTCGCGTTCTCCAGCTTCTGCCTGCTGCTCGGCTCGGCGCCGGCCTGGGCTTCCGCCGGCGGTGTCAGCGAGAACCGCGCGGGGCTGGTGACGACGGCAATGCTTGCGTGCACGGTCCTGGTTCAGGGCGCGGTGCCGGCCCTCGTCCGGCGTTGCGGACTGGGACCGACGCTCGCGGCGGGCCTGGTCGCTCTCGGCGCGCCCGCGCCGCTGTACGCGGCGGGGCACCACCTTGGGCTGCTGCTCGGCGCGGCCGCGGTTCGGGGTGCCGGGTTTGCGGTGGTGACCGTGGTCGGCTCGACGCTGGCCGCCGCGGTGGCGTCACCGGAGCGTCGCGGTGAGTCGATCGGCTTGTACGGGCTGGCCATCGCGGTGCCGAACCTGCTGTGCGTCCCGGGTGGTGTCGCGCTGGCCCAGCACGGCGGCTTCCGCTGGGTGGCGTACGCGAGCGCGCTGCCGGTGCTGGCGGTGCCGCTCGCGCTGGCCCTCGGACGTTCGGCGCACTCACCGGTCCGGACGGCGCAATCACAGTCCGAGCGCGCCCGTCCAGAGCGCGGCCGCGCCGTCGTGGTCCGGGTCGCCGCTCCCGCATTCGTGCTGCTCACCGCCACCCTCGCCGGCGGGGGCCTGGTGACCTACCTGCCGATCCAGCTGCCCACCGGCGCGCTCGCCACCGCCGCGCTGCTCGGCTTCGGGGCAACCGCCGCACTGGGACGATGGCGTGCCGGAGCGCTGTCGGACCGCTTCGGCACCGGGTTGCTGCTGCCGGCCGCGCTGGTTGCCGCCGTGCTGGGGACGGCGCTGGTCGCGCTCGGCCTCGGAAAGGGGTCCGCGCCGGTGCTCGTTGCCGGTGCCGTCCTGTTCGGAGCAGGCTATGGCGCCGTGCAGAACCTGACGCTGGTGCAGGCCTTCGCGGCGGCGGGACCGGGACACGCCACCACCGCGAGCGCGCTCTGGAACGCCGCCTTCGACGCCGGCACCGGGATCGGCGCCATCGTGGTCGGCGCGCTGGCCGCCACCGGCCTCGGGGTGCCGATCGTCCTCGCCCTGACGGCTCTGCTCATGCTCACCGCACTGCCGCTGACCGCCCGGCGTCATGGACAGGCTTGACGTTTACCTTGCGGTGCGGCTTGCCCGCGGCGAAAATGGGGTCGGTGGCCGCTGGGCCGCTGGTGCGTCCTGACCCTGGATCACCCGAGTCCGTGTGAGGCATGCCATGACCGACAGCGACAACACCGTCCGCGATTCCCAGCACGAGTCCGTGGAAGAGGCCGCTCAAGAGGGTCCGCTTCCCGGCGTCGGCAACATCGACCGCGCCGAAGAGGAGGGTCGCGAGGACTCGGCCGTACCGGGGAACGACGACGCGAGTACCAACGGCCCGGGGACCGACGATGATGCCGAGGACATCGCCGCCGGCGGTGTCATTCTGGGCGCCATTCACGGGCGCTGACCCACCGGTTTTCTAAGCGCCTGTCTCACAAGCGCCTGTCTAGAGAGCGCTGAAGTCCGGGATCGTAAGGGTTCCGTCGGGACCGAGGGTGAATCCGGGATTATGCGCGATCTCCCAGGCGTGACCGTCCGGGTCGGTGAAGACCCCGGCGTAGCCGCCGTAGAAGGTTTCCGCCGGCGCGCGGGTGACGCTTGCGCCCGCACGCTCGGCGGCCGCCATCACCTCGTCCACCTCATCGCGCGAGCGGACGTTCTGCGCCAGGGCGAGGCCGTCGAAGCCGCTTTCCTGCCGTTGCGCAACACCGCAGTCCGCGCTGAGTTTATCCAGGCTCCACAGCACGATCCCCATGCCGCCGGCCTGGAAGAACACCGTTTCTTCGACCTCCTGACCGCGCCAGCCGAGGTGCTCATAGAACGCTCGGGCACGCGGCAGGTCGGTGACGCCGAGGGTGACGAGGCTGAGTCGCTGTTCCACGGTCGGAGCCTACCGGGGGTGGCGCATCGCCACGCCGCCTAGAGTTCGTGAGTAGGGTGTGCGCATACCTGCGCATAGAAGTGAGGCGACGTCATGGGCCGTGCCAATGTCTACCTGCCCGACGATCTGGAGCGCCGCGTCAAGGCGGCTCAGATCCCGATCTCCGAAGTCTGCCAGCGAGCACTGCTTGCCGCTGTCGAGTCGGCCGAGGGCTTACACCATCCCTTCGGCGAAACCGTCGGCGTCCAGTTCCGGCGCGGCTGGGAAAGCGGCGTCCGCTGGACCCAGGGAGCGTCGCACGAGGCGCTGCTGACGCTGTTGCGAGACCAGCGCCTGGACATTCCGACCGAGATGCTTCCGCATGACCTCTACGCCCTCAGCCAGGAGCAGACGCTGGCCTGGGAGGCGGGCTTCGTCGAGGCTGCCCGCACCCTGGTGCGTATCCCGGCCCCGGGCGCTGCCGCTCCCGCGGTCGAACAGCCGGACGAGCCGGACGCGCCGCCCCGGGCTGCGACGGCGACCACGGATGAGGCGGAGCAGTCGAGCGCCGATCCCATCGAACTGGGCGACGATTCAGGTTCCCAGCTTGGCGTGACGCTGGACGGCTCGCCGGTGTCCTTCGACCCGCACGCCGCCGTGCGAGCCGGCAAGAGCCCCCTGTTCGCCATCCTCGGTCAGGCGGATCTCCGGGCGCGGCTGGCGCTGAGCGTCGCACAGGACGCGGCTTCCCGCGGCACCGGTGTGGTGTTGCTCGACCTCTCCGGCGAGCTGAGCTCACGGGCGAAGGGCCTCGGCCGCAACGTGCGCGTCATCCGGCACTCCGCCGCGAGTCTGCCGAAGCTGGATGATCTGGTGCAGGGAGCCGTCGGACTGGGCGGCCTGTGGCAGACGTTCGGCAGCCTGTCACGTAGCACGGGCGTGGGCGAACTCTTCGGCGGCTCGGGCGGCCAGCGGATCGAGCCCGGGTACGTGACCATCATCCGGCTGGCCGGCGATGGCCAGCTGGGCGCCGGCCTGGCCGCCATGCAGCTGCTGTCGCAGTTCGCGTCGAAGGCTGAGTTTCCCCGCTTGTTGCAGGTGGATCTGCCCGCTGGTGTCTCGATCCCGTCCGCGGTCGGGTCCGTGCTGGGCAGGGTGGTACGCATCGCGCGCGAACAGAACGCCGCCGTCGGTCTGTCCGCCGAGAGCGCCGACACCGTCGCCCAGATCGCTGGTAGCGGCGCGCTCCTGTCCACTGCGGTCGCGTTCGCTACCAGCAATCCGGTCGAGGCCGACGCTCTGCGGAAGCTGCTCGGTGCCGACGCGCCGATCCTGCTCAACCCGCCGGGGACGCCGGCGCCGTCGGGGCATGACACCTGGGCTGTGATGCGCGATCTGCACGGACGGCTCGGCCAGGTTCGGATGGAAGGCTGGTGAGCCGGAGCACACTGGCGCGCGATGGACGCTGACGATCTGGTGGTCGAACCAGGCACCACCGACTGACACGTCCGCACGCGAGAACTGCACGCGAGAACGGCCCGCTCCCGATGACGGGGGCGGGCCGTTCTGGCATCTTTAGTCCGGGTGAGGACCAATGGTGACGATGGAGATCGGGTCTTGTCCTGGACCATATATCCAGAACATCCGCCACGCGGACGGTGGCACCAGTATCACCGCCGCAGCATCCCACTCGGTCGGCCGAACTGCCCGGACCCCGAGTGACTTCAGCTGCCGACGAGCAGCCGAATCTCGGCTACCGGCCGTCGAGGAACTCGAGCACGCGCTGGGTCAGCAGCGCCGCGGCTTCCGGGTCATAGGACGGCAGCGAGCTGTCGGCGAAGTAGTGCTGGTCGCCGGCGTAGAGGAACAGCTCGGCGTCCGCGGCCTCATCGACCAGCGCCCGGGCGGCGTCGATGTCGCCCTCGTCGACGAAGATCGGGTCGGCGTTCATCCCGTGCACTTGCACCGGTACCCCGTCGGGCCAGCCTGAGCCGAACTCCGAGACCGGGACGCAGGAATAGCACAGCACCGCACCCCGTGCGCCGGCCCGGGTCTGCGCCAGCTTCTGGGCCGGCAGCACACCGAGGGAGAAGCCGGCGTACACGAGCTCGGCAGGCCGCGTGTCTGCCGACCGGACGCCGCGCGCGAGGATCTCGCCGAAGCCGACCTTCTCGGCGTGGGCCACCCCTTCTTGCAGGGTGTCGAAGGTGCGGCCCTCGAACAGGTCGGGCGTGTGCACGGTATGCCCGGCGCGGCGCAGCTCGTCGGCGAAGGTCACCACACCAGGGGTCAGCCCGAGCGCGTGGTGAAAGAGCAGTACCTCGGCCATCCCTGCACTCCCGCTTGTCGAACGCGTAGATCGGATACCCCAGAATCTAGGATGCTCCAACGAGATCCCGCAATACTCGCGACTCAACGCAGGTATCTCAGCGCCGGGATGACGAGCCGGACCGGGCGCACTCGATGCAGGTCCGAGCCGCCGGCCGGGCCAGCAACCGCTCAGCGCCGATGGCCGAACCGCAGCGCTCGCACACCCCGTACGAGCCGTCGGCCACGAGGGCGAGCCCGCGTTCCAGGTCGATCAGCCGGCCCCGTGCCTGGTCCAGCACCGCGACCAGCTGCGCCCGCTCGAAGGCGATGGTCGAGCCTTCCGGGTCGTGCTCGTCGTCGGCGTTGGTGGACTCCGATGCCGCCATCATGGCCTGCAGGTCCGCGCTGAGCGACGCGATCTGGGCGAGCGCGGAGGACCACTCGGCAGCCAGCCGGTCCGACAGCTCTGAGGACGCCCGCTGCTCGCTCACGTCGGACCCGAACGCGGGCGTGAACGCCGAAATTCCACGCTGACACGCGACCGCGATCAGTTCAGCACGGGGACTAACGTGGTGAGAAACGGCCAGCCCACCGCCAGAGCAGGAGTGCCCTTCATGGCTATCGCGACCACCAACCCGGCGACCGGCGAGGTCCTCAAGACCTTCGACGCCCTCACCGACGCCGAGATCGACACCAAGCTGCAGGCCGCCGCCGACGCCTTCCGCACGCTGCGGCGCACCAGCTTCGCCGAGCGCGCCGGATGGATGCGCGCGGCAGCCGACATTCTCGACGCCGAGCAGGACGTAATCGGCGCGATGATGACCACCGAGATGGGCAAGACGCTGGCCTCGGCCAGGGCTGAGTCCGCCAAGTGCGCCAAGGCCTGCCGGTTCTACGCCGACAGCGCTGAGCGGTTCCTGGCCGACGAACCGGTCGAGGCCGCCGCGGTCAACGCCGACAATGCCTACGGCACGTACCAGCCGCTGGGGCCGGTGCTGGCGATCATGCCGTGGAACTTCCCGCTGTGGCAGGCGATGCGCTTCGCCGCCCCGGCCCTGATGGCGGGCAACGTCGGCCTGCTCAAGCACGCCTCGAACGTTCCGCAGACCGCGCTGTTCATGCAGGACCTGTTCGACCGCGCGGGCTTTCCGTCCGGCTCGTTCCAGACGCTGCTGATCGGCTCGGCGCAGGTCGAGAAGGTGCTCGCCGACGAGCGGGTCGCCGCCGCTACCCTGACCGGCAGCGAGGGCGCCGGCCGTGCGGTGGCCGAGGCCGCCGGACGCAACCTGAAGAAGACCGTCCTGGAGCTCGGCGGCAGCGATCCCTTCGTGGTGATGCCCTCGGCCGACATCGAGAAGGCCGCCAAGGTCGCCACCACCGCTCGCTGCCAGAACAACGGGCAGTCCTGCATCGCCGCGAAGCGGTTCATCGTCCACGCCGACGTCTATGACGCCTTCGCCACCGCGTTCGTTCAGAACATGTCCGAGCTGGTCATCGGCGACCCGATGGACGAGAACACCGACGTCGGCCCGCTGGCCACCGAGCAGGGGCGCGACGACGTCGCAGCCCAGGTCCGCGACGCGGTCGACAAGGGCGGAAAGGTGCTGTGCGGCGGAGAGCCGATCGACAAGCCGGGCTGGTGGTACCCGCCGACCGTCGTCGCGGAGCTCAGCACCGACATGGAGATGTACGCCGAAGAGGTCTTCGGGCCGGTCGCCGGGCTGTACCGGGTGAACTCCTACGACGAGGCCATCGAAATCGCCAACGGCACCAAGTTCGGCCTGGGTTCCAACGCCTGGACGACCGACCCGGACGAGCAGCAGGCCTTCGCGCGGGACCTCGAGGCGGGCGCGGTGTTTATCAACGGCATGACGACCTCGTTCAACGAACTGCCCTTCGGCGGCATCAAGAACTCGGGCTACGGACGCGAGCTGTCCGAGCACGGCATCCGCGAGTTCTGCAACCTCAAGGCGGTATGGATCGGCGAAGCGGCCGACGTCCGGACCGGCTCACACGCCGAGTAGCCGGCACAGACAGCGCAGATAGCGCAAGCGCGGTGGTCAGCGGCAGTCGCTGATAAGTAAGTGTTCACGCCGATTTCCAGGGACGACTCGGCGGAATTCACGTCGCGGGCATCTGAGCCGCAGCCGTCCAGCCCCGGTACCGGTGGACGTCCACCGCGAGCATCGGCCCGTCCGGCGGGTGCTCCCGGTACTGCGGGTACTTCGCTGTGAGCGCCGCTCGGGCCGAGGCCAGCTCGGCCGGAGCCTCGACCACCCTGCCGGTGCCGTCGAGCCGGACCCACCAGAGCCGTTGCCAGTCCTCGTCGTAGAAGTCCACCAGCAGGCTGGCCCGTCCGGTCGCCAGCAGGTTGGCCGTCCGGCGAAGTTCCGTGCTCCGCTTGGCCTTGTGATCGACCGCGATATATGCGGTGCCGTCCACGATCGCCAGGCACACCGGCACCAGGTGTGGCTCCCCCGCGGCCGAGACGGTCGCCAGCCGGGCGACCCGGGCAGCGGCCGCCCGCGACCGTGACTCGCTATCGGGAAGCACCGGCACCGGCCAAGAGTAGAGCGCCGCGGGCGGTCCGCTTACTGTTCCCCTGTGGAATCTCCGACGCCGCACCGGCAGAGCGCCAACATCTGGGGCCACACGGTGTCCTACCTCAGCGCCGGTCCGGCGGACGGACCGCCGATCCTGCTGCTGCACGGCCTGGCCTCGGACGCGCGGACATGGGAGCCACTGATGTCCCAGTTGGCGCGGCGCGGCGCCCGGGTGATCGCCCCGGATCTGCTCGGGCACGGCGAATCCGACAAGCCGCCGCTCACCTATGACCTCGAGGCGTTCGCCCGCAGCGCGTCCGCGCTGGTCGAGACGCTGGGGCTTCGGCACGTCACGGTCGTCGGCCACTCCCTCGGTGGCGCCATCGCGATGCACCTGGCGCGCGGCTTTCCGCAGTTCTGCCAGCGGCTCGTGCTGATTTCGAGCGGTGGCCTCGGGCACCGGGTGCATCCGGTGCTGCGCGCCGCGGCCGTTCCGGGCACCGAGGGAGTCCTGGCACTGCTCGTCAACGACCGGATGGCGCCGGTCTACCGGGCTCGCGCTCTGCACAAGCTGCTGCGGCTGCGGCCCGAGACGGTGGCCAACCTGGGCCGGGTGGGCGCCAACATCGGCGGCCGCGAGCGCCGGTCGGTCTTCTTCGAGAGCCTGCGCGGGGCGATCGCCCCGCACGGCCAGCGCGGCTCGATGGTCGAGCTCGGCTATCTCGATCCGGACCGGCCCACCCTGGTGATCTGGTCCGAGCACGATCCGATCGTGCCCGTCGAGCACGCTCTTGCCGTGCTCGACGGGGTGCCCAGCGCCCAGGTCGAGATCCTGTCCGGCAGCAGCCACGATCCGCACCGCCGGCACGCCGCCCGGGTCGGGCAGCTGATCGCCGGGTTTCTGGGACTGCCCGTCGAGGACGGCCCGCTCAGCTGAGCGGATACACCAGCACATCCTCACCGGCTTGGACCGTCCGGTCATCGGGAACCTCGGCAAGCGCGTCGGCGGAGGCGCTTGCCGACAGCTGGTGCGAGTCCTGACCCGTCACCGGACGGACATGCACCCGGCCGTCCGGACCGATTCGTGACAGCACGCGCAGGAACGCCGTCCGGCCGTCCGCCAGCGGCCTGCCGAGCTGTTCGTCGGCGATGGCAAGGACGGACGGGCCGTACGGCTCGACGTGGCCCATCATGTGCCGCAACGCCGGGCGCGCGATGAGCTCGAAGCTGACCAGCGACGACACCGGATTTCCGGGCAGCCCGAGCACCAACACCGGCGCGGATGGTCCGTCCAGCACTCCGAACGCGAACGGCTTCGCCGGACGGATAGCCACCTGCATCCAGTTCAGCCGCCCCATCCGCTCCAGCACCGCCTTCACCGGATCGGAGTCGCCCATGGACACCCCGCCGGACGTCACGATCACGTCGCAGGCTGCCATGGCATGGCGCAGCCGCTGTTCGAGGTCAGCGACATCGTCACTGGCCACGCCGAGGTCCATCGGCTCGCAATTCGCCCGCACCAGCAACGCCATCAGCATCGCCCGGTTCGACTCGTGGATCTGCCCGGGCCGGAGTTCGCCGCCATCGGTGACCAGCTCGTCGCCGGTGACCAGCACGCCGACCCGCAACCGCCGGTACACCAGCACCTCGCGCGCGCCGACGCTGCCGAGCACTCCCAGGTGTGCCGGCCGCAGCACCGTTCCGGCGGCGAGCACCGTCTCTCCCGTGCGGACGTCGCTGCCGGCCCTGCGAATGCCCGCCCCTGACCGCGCGGGAGCGAGGATGGCAACCTGGTCGCCGGCCGCGCCGAGCTGTGACCCGGCGCGGGCGGAGGTCCGCTCCACCATCACGACCGCGTCCGCGCCGGCCGGTAGCGGGGCGCCGGTCATCACCTTCCAGGTGCGTCCGGGTTCGACCGGCCGATCAGCCACCGAGCCCGCCAGCACCGAGCCGAGGACGTCGAGGTGCACCGGCTGGTCCTGGGTGGCCGTGACCGTGTCCGCCGCCTGAACCGCGTAGCCGTCCACGCTGGTGTTGTCGAACGGCGGAACCGCATGAGTGGCGACCACGTCGGCAACGATGACGCATCGGTCGGCCCGGGCGACGGGCAGCGCAACCGGCGCGATGGACGGGCAGGCGGCCAGCAGGGTCCGCCGCGCGTCGGCAAGCTCGATCATGGCGCCACCCTACGATGCCGCCACTTACGGCCATGCGGTAGTTGTTGACGCATGGAAAAACGCGAACTCGGCAAGGCCGGCCGCTCGGTCTCGGTCATCGGTCTCGGCACCTGGCAGCTCGGCGCGGACTGGGGCACGGTGGACGAGTCCGATGCACTGGCGGTGCTCGAGGCCGCTGTCGAAGCCGGTGTGACGTTCTTCGACACGGCCGATGTGTACGGCGACGGGCGCAGCGAGCAGCTGATCGGCTCGTTCCTGAAGGCTCACCCTGGCATCGAGCTGACCGTGGCCACCAAGATGGGCCGCCGGGTCGACCAGGTTCCTGAAAACTACACCCTGGACAACTTCCGGACCTGGATCGACCGCTCGCGTGCCAACCTCGGCGTGGACGTGCTGGACCTGGTGCAGCTGCACTGCCCGCCGGCGCCGGTCTACTCCTCCGACGCGGTGTACGAGGCACTGGACACCCTCGTCCAGGAGCAGCGAATCGCCTCGTACGGCGTCAGTGTCGAGACCACGGTCGAGGCGCTGACCGCGATCCAGCACCCGGGTGTCGCCAGCATCCAGATCATCCTCAACGCCTTCCGGCAGAAGCCGCTGGACGAGGTGCTGCCCGCCGCGATCGCCGCCAACGTCGGCATCATCGCCCGGGTGCCGCTCGCGTCGGGTCTGCTGTCGGGCAAGTACACCCACGACACCGTGTTCGCCGGGGATGACCACCGCAACTACAACCGGACCGGAGCGGCCTTCGACGTGGGCGAGACATTCGCCGGCGTGGACTTCGACAGCGGAGTCGACGCGGCGGTGGAGTTCGCGAAGCTGCTGCCCGAGGGCGTGAGTCCCGCCGCTGCCGCACTGCGCTGGGTCGTCGACCAGGCCGGGGTCAGCACCGTCATCCCCGGTGCGCGTAACCCGGAGCAGGCGCGGGGCAACGCCCAGGCTGCCGACGTACCCGAATTGTCGGCCGATCTGCAGGCGAAGATCCGGGCGCTCTACGACGACAGGATCCGGCCCCAGGTGCACAACCGCTGGTAGTCGGTGGCTCAGGCTCGGCTCGCTGCCCGCTGTGAATGGGCGGGCGAGTCGGGCCACTCGTCAGCGAGCATGGCGAACACCACCTCGTCGGACCACTCGCCCTTGAACAGCTCGTTGTGCACGAAGTGGGCTTCCAGCCGCATTCCCAAGCGAGCCGCGAGACGAGCGGAGGCGTCATTGCGCGCGTCGAGGCGGGCAACGACCCTGTGCAGCCCCAGATCCTCGAACGCCAGCGCGAGCACCGCGGCGCACGCCTCGCTGGCGTAGCCCCGACCGCCGACCTCGGGATGGAAGACGTAGCCGAGCTCGCCGCCGGCATGCTCGCGGCTGCGGAAGAACAGCACGACGTCCCCGACCAGCCGGCCGGTATCCCGCTCGATCACCCCCAAGGTCAGTGCCTGGCCCTCGTCCGAGATCTCATCGCGCGACAGGTCACCGGACAGGCGAGCCGCCAGCTCCTGTCGCGTCATGGGCTCGAAGGGCAGGTAGCGGCACACTTCGGCGTCGCTGCGGTAAGCCAGCAGCGCGCCGAGGTCGTCCGCGCGCAAGGGCCGCAACGCCACCCGGGCTGTGCTGATCGGATAGCTCGGCCTCAAGTGCATACCGCATGATTGCAGACCACTGCGCTGGGCCTCGTGGTTCGGCGGCGCCGGGAGTAGAACTGGATACATGAGTGAACCGACGTCGTCCGGCGAGCGCCCCGACCCCGCCGACGAGGACGACATGCGACAGCACACCCAGGCCGAAGCCGAGGGTTCGGAGCCGGAAGAAGGCCCGGACGTGCCGCGCGTGCACACCCAGGACCCGGCCGAAGGCTGACGCGACCCCCGCTTGGATGCTTGCCTCGGCACAGCCGCTTGCCTCGGCGCAGCCACTCACCTCGGCACAGCCGCACCATCCGACAGGGCATGCTGGTGGACGTGCCACAGCCCACTCCCCCGACCGGCAATCAAACATCCGGCAATCAAACATCCGCCGAAGAAACGTCCACCGGAGAAGCACCCAAAACTGAGCGGGCTCGCTCGGTCGTCTCGCGGGGGCCGTTGCGCGGGCTGCCGATCGAGGTGGCGGTGCTGTCCGTCGTCGCGTTCTTCGTCGCCGCCGGGTTCGGGATCGTCGCCCCGGCAATCCCGGTGTTTGCCCGCAGCTTCGGGGTGTCCCGGACGGCAGCCGCGGCGGTGGTCAGCGCGTTCGCGTTCATGCGGTTGGTATCGGCGCTGGGTTGCGGACGGCTGGTGAACCGGATCGGCGAACGCCTCGTGCTGGGCGTGGGAATCGCGATCGTCGCCGTGAGCAGCGCGCTGGCCGGCTTGGCGGTGAACTACCCGCAGTTGCTCACACTGCGCGCGGTGGGCGGCGTCGGCTCCGCCATGTTCACCGTGTCCGCCAGCTCGCTGCTGCTCGGTATCACGACGTCCGAGCAGCGGGGACGGGCGATGGGCGCTTTCAGCGGCGGCTTCCTGCTCGGTGGCGTCGCCGGCCCGGGGATCGGCGGCCTGGTCACCGGCTGGTCGCTGCGGGCCCCGTTCTTTCTGTACGCGGCGACCCTCGCGGCAGCCGGAGCGGTGGGACTGGCCAGGCTGCCCCGACGCGTCCGGCACGGTGACGCGAAGGACAAGCCCCGTCCGGTTCTGACGCTGGGGCAGGCGTTCCGGATGCCGGCCTTCCGGGCTGCGGCGGGCGCGAACCTCGCCGACAGCTGGGCCGCCCTCGGGGTCCGGGCCGCGATCGTGCCGTTGCTGGTCGTGGAGGTGCTGCACCGGTCCCCGATCTGGACCGGTGTCGCGCTGACCGTGTTCACGCTGGGCAACCTGGTGACGCTGACCGTGGGCAGCCGGATCGCCGACCGCCGGGGCCGCCGTCCGGTGCTGCTGATCGGCTGCCTGGGCAGCGCCGCCGGCACCGCGCTGCTCATCTTTCCCGCCTCGCTGGTGCTGCTGCTGGTGTCAATGGCGGTGTTCGGCGCAGGCAGCGGACTGCTCGATGTAGCGCCGGGCGCGATGCTCGGCGACGTCGCCGGCGGCCGGGGCGGCACCGTCGTCGCGGGCTACCAGATGGCCGGTGACGTCGGGAGCCTGGTCGGGCCGCTGGCCGCCGGAGCGCTCGCCGACAGCGCCGGGTTCGGACCAGCCTTCGCCGTCACGGCCGCGGTTCTGGTTGCCGCCGCCGTGCTCGCCCTCCGGGCTCCGGAGACGCTGGTTCGCACCCCGGCCTGACGGCTCGTCGCCCGCTCGATGGACATGCTGAGCGCGCGTCAGGGCGAGCGCTCAGCATGTCGATCGACGCCCGGCTGCCGGCTTCCCGCCGACGAGCTCGTCGTCCAGTCGCAGCGTCAGGGCGACCGGCCGACGCCCAACTCCGCCGCAAGCTGCTGCTCGATGCTCGCTGCTTCGCTGCCTACCGGATCGACCGGTCCGCTGACTGTCACGATCGGTCACAGTACGACCCCACCGGCCTGGGACGGCTGTCCACCCCGGTGCGCCCCGGCGAAGCCGCAGCCGGGTAATGCGACCATGCTCTGATGCACGGTGATCTGCTGGACGTGGCGCTGGTCGTCCTCGCTGTGCTGTCCGTGTTCTCCGGCTACCGGCGGGGGCTGATCCGCTCGATCACCTCTTTCCTCGGGTTCGTGCTCGGCGCGGCGGCGGGCGTCCACTTCGCCCCGGGCCTGGCCCGGCTGGTGCTCAAGGCACCGACCAACTCCGTTGCGGCGGATCAGGCGATCGGCCAGCGGATGGTGACCCTCGTCGCGGTGCTGGTGCTCGCCGGCGTGGGCCATTTCATCGGCCAGGCCCTCGGCAACCGGATCCGGGCCAAGGTCGCCAAGACGGTGCTCGGCCCGGTCGACGGCGCAGCCGGCGCGGTGGTCTCGGCGGCCTCGCTGCTGGCCCTGGCATGGTTGTTCGCGCTGGCGCTGGCCTACGCCCCGGCGCCCGCGGTGGCGCGCCAGATCCACCGCAGCCTGGTGTTGCACACGATCGACCAGGCGCTGCCGGGCTCCGGCCAGCGGGTCGCCGCCGGGCTGCTGCGGGAGCTCCAGCTGCACAACCTGCCGGCCGTGTCGGGCCCGTTCGCCACCCTGCTCGCCCCTTCTGTCGCGGCGCCCGATCCGGCCGTGGTCGGCGGAGCCACCCGCGCGGCGGCCGACTCGATCGTGAAGATCACCGGTGACGCGCCGTCCTGCGGGCGCTCCATCGAGGGCTCGGGTTTCGTCTACAGCGCCGACCGGGTGATCACCAACGCGCACGTCGTGGCCGGCGTCGCCCATCCGCGGGTCCGGGTTCCGGGCGGCGCGGTACTGAGCGCCCGGGTGGTCGTCTATGACCCGAACCGCGATGTCGCGGTGCTGTACGTACCGAACCTCGGCCGGCGCGCGTTGACGCTGGTCGGATCGGCGGGCACCGGAACGTCGGCGGTCGTGGCCGGCTATCCGGAGAACGGCCCGTTCATCGCGGTTCCGGCACGGATCGGCGCCCGGACCCAGGTCACCGGGCCCAACATCTATCAGGACAAGACCGTCACCCGGCAGGTCTACACCGTCCGTGGCCGGGTGCTGCCGGGCAATTCCGGCGGGCCGCTGCTCACCAGGTCCGGGCAGGTGCTCGGAGTCGTGTTCGCCGCGAGCGTGGACCAGAAGGACGTCGGGTACGCCCTGACCAACGCCGAGATCGCGCCCGACGTCACGGCCGGCCGCGGGGCGACCTCGGCCGTGGACACCAAGGGTTGTGACTGACCGGGACGCTCAGAAGGCGGCTGCGCCGCTAGTTGACGGCTGAGCGCGCCGTCGCCAGCCAGGTCGCGTCCTCGAGCAGGGCGCCCGGAAGGTCGGTACCGAACTTGTCGCTGGCCAACCCACGCCAGGACACGCCGGCCTTGATCCCGGCGACCGCGGCGGCCACGCCGATCGCGGCGGACAGAGCCGTCACCGCGCGGCTGTTGCCCTCCCGGTGCGCCAGCACGCCGCCACTCAGGGCGCCGAGGACCAGCCGCGGTACCGCGCCCTGCGGCTGAAGCCGGCTCGGGATACCGGGCAGCTTGTCCCCCACGAACTCTGCCGCCGACACCCCGGCCGCGGCCTTGGCGACCCACGGACGGGTGACGGCCGAGCCGCCGCGAGTGCGGGTGGACGTCAGGGCCAGGGCGGCGGGCCCGAGGGAGCTCCGTCCACCGGTTGCCAGGCCGAGCAGGGCAGCACGCGCGAGAATCGACATGCACCCGAGCCTAACCATTCCGGCGGAACCGCGCCCCATGGTGGAGATCGTGGTGGATGCTGTAGACGTGAGCGACGAGGTGGCGGAGGCCGTGCGGTGAAGCTCAAACTGGATCTGCACGACATCTACAACCGTGGCGGCGAGATCGACAAGGCGCTGCGCGACATCATCGACGAGGCCGTCCGGATCAAGGCGCCGCTGGTCGAGATCATCCCGGGTAAGGGCTCGGGCCAGCTGAAGAAGCGGGTGCTGCGGTTCCTGGATCAAAAGGAGATCAAGGCGCTGTACCACCGGGTCGAGAAGGATTCCGACAACTTCGGACGGGTCTTCGTCCATTTCCGCTGGAAGTAGCGCCGGCCACCTATACCGGGCCGGTTACCGTGCGCCTTCGCTGTCGAACGGGGCCGATGGCATATCAATAGCCGGTGGTTCTATCCGAGCGCAAGCATCAGGTCCATCCCGGCGAGCCGCGACTGCCGGCCGCCATCGCGGTGCTCGTCGCGATCGCCCTGTACGCGTTACTGCCCAACCGGTTGCTGCTCGGACCGCGCTACGTCGTCCCGGTGTTGGAGCTGTTGCTGTTCATCCCGCTGGTCAAGGCCAATCCGCGCCGGATGACGAAGGAGAACCGGCTGCTGCGACGGCTTTCGATCGGGCTGGTGCTGCTGATCGCCGCCAGCAATGCGGTGGCGCTGGTGCTGCTGGTACACGACCTGGTGGCCGGCAAGAGCGACGACGCGGTGACCCTGCTGATCGCGGCCGGCCAGGTGTGGGTGACCAACATGCTGGTGTTCGCCCTGGCCTTCTGGGAGCTCGACCGCGGCGGGCCGGTGGTGCGGACCCAGACCGCCCGGCCGCGGTTACCCTCCGCGGACTTCCGCTTTCCGCAGGACGAGGACCACGACGCGATTGCCGAGGTTGCGAAGCGGTCCTCGGCGAAGTCCGGTTGGGCACCGGGTTTCATCGACTACCTGTACGTCTCGATCACCAACTCGTCGGCGTTCAGCCCCACCGACACGATGCCCCTGTCGCCACGGGTCAAACTTCTGATGGCACTGGAGTCGGTGTCGGCCCTCGTGCTGTCGGTGATCGTCATCTCCTACGGCGTCGGCCAGCTCAAGTGACGCCCGCGGCTCAGTTCGAGCCGGTCAGTTCGCGCGGGTCAGTCCGAGCCGGTCAGCCCGGCGGGCAGCGGCTCGCGGTGCAGGATGCGCAGCCGTTGGGTGCACCGGGTCATCGCGACGTAGAGGTCGCTGGCTCCGCGCCGGGACTCGGCGAGGATGGCCGCGGGTTCGAGTAACAGCACGACGTCGAACTCCAGCCCCTTCGACTGGCGCGCCGTCAATACCGAGACCCGTTCGTCCGCATCATCGGGGGCCGCCGCACCGGATTCGGATGACGAGCCGCCGGCTGTGCCTGATTCGGACGACGAGCCGAGCATGGCCGACGCGACCTCGTCGACCAGGGCAGCCGGCGCGATCACCGCCAACCGTCCACCGTCGGAGCGGGCCAGCTCGTCGGCCACCACCGCGGGCACCGCAGGCGCCAGCGGGCCACTGACGAACTCCACGCTCGGTGGCGAATCCCCTTGCCGCGCCGAGGTGATCTCTGACGGATTCCCACCCGCCGCGGCGAGCATGGCGGACGCGACGTCCATGATCCGGCCCGGGGTTCGGTAGTTCACGGTCAGCTCGGCGAGCCGCCAACGCTCCGGAACGTACTTGTCCAGCATCTGACCCCAGCTGGTGGCGCCCGCACTGGAACCCGTCTGGGCGATGTCGCCGACGACCGTCATGGATCGGGACGGGCAGCGCCGCATCAGCAGTCGCCACTGCATCGCCGACAGCTCCTGAGCCTCGTCGATCACCACGTGCCCGAAGGCCCAGTTGCGGTCACTGGCCGCCTCGTCCACCAGGGACTGCCGGGTCTGCGACGCGGTGTAGCGCTCGGCCAGCGCGGCCGCGGTGGTCATCTCGCGGGCGTCCGGCTCCATGTCACTCACCATGTCCAGCACCCGGCCGGCGTACTCGCGCTCGGCCGCCAGGTCGGCCGCGGCGGCAGCGGCCGCCTCGTCCACCTCGGGATCGCCCTCACCGAGCAGCTCGGCCGCCTCGTCCAGCAGCGCCACGTCGGCCGACGTCCAGAGCGCCGTCCGGTCCCGGCGCAGGGCCCGCCGCTCGGCAGCCGAGAACCGGGGCGCGGCCGCGGCCAAGGCATCCGGATCGGCGTACAGGTCGCGCAACAGCTTCTCCGGTCGCAGCGGCATCCAGCACAGGTTGACCTCGCGCCGGACGTCGGGCGAGGCGCGCAGCGCGTTGACCATCTCGGTGCGGGTGTCCTCGTCCAGCTCCGTCTTCAATGCCTTGGCCAATCGGACGGCGAGGCGTTCCAGCAGGTCGCGCACGAAGCGGACGCGGGCCTCGTTGTGCGGCTTGCGCGACTGCTGCGCCCGGCGGCGGGCCTGGTCCACCTCGTGCGGGGCAAGGATGATCCGGGTGCCCTCCACATCGAGCTCGACCGCCTTGGCCGGTACCCGCTGGCGGTTCCGGACGGCGGCGGCCAGCACCCGGGTCATCCGCAGGTCGCCCTTCACCTCGGCGGCGAGCGCGCTGTCGACACCACGCGCGTCGATGCCGGGGAACAGCTGCCCGGCAGTCGCCATCACCACACCGGTCTCGCCGAGGCTGGGCAGCACCTGCTCGATGTAGCGCAGGAACCGGTTGTTCGGTCCCACCACGAGAACTCCGCTGCGGGCCAGCCGATCCCGGTGGGCGTACATCAGGTACGCGGCCCGGTGCAGCGCGACCACCGTCTTGCCGGTTCCGGGGGCGCCCTGTACGACCAGCACCCCGGCCAGCGGAGCGCGGATGATCTGGTCCTGCTCGGCCTGGATGGTGGCCACGATGTCGCGCATCCGGCCGGTGCGGTTGGCGTTCAGCGCCAGCATCAGGGCGCCGTCCGTGCCGACCGTCTCGGTCCGGCCGTTGGCCGCGGCGTAGGCGTCGAGGTCGAGCACCTCGTCCTGCACGCCGGTGACGGTCCGCCCCGAGGTGGTCAGGTGGCGCCGGCTGATGGTGCCGTCCGGGTCCCCCGGGGTCGCCCGGTAGAACGGCTGCGCTGCCGGCGCGCGCCAGTCGAGCAGTAGCCGGCGGCCGTCCGGTGCGGTCAGGCCGACGCGGCCGATGCAGCGGTCGCTGCCGTCGGCCATGTCGAGCCGGCCGATGCACAGGTGCTCCTCCACGGCGTTGAGTCGCACGAGGTTCTCGGTGTGCAGGGCCAGAAAGGCGTCACGCTCCACCCGCGCGGCCGGGGTGCCGGCGGTCGAGGTGCGCCGGAGCTGGGCCAGCGTGCGGGCGGTCTCGTCGCGTACCTCGTCCAGCCGGGCATACAGGATGTCGAGGTTCGCCTGTTCGGCCCGCAGGGCAGCGGCCACCACGTCTTGGCTCACGCCGTGCCCACCCACCGTCCTGGTGTAATCATTGATCGAAGCAAATTGATCGAAAGCAATCCGTCGAAGCAGTGCTCGATCCTGCCCTACCGCTCCGGCGGCACCCCGGGCCGGGTAGCTGCGGTGTGCCCGTCGACAGGCGCTGGGTCGGCGGCATCGACCTTGCCCAGCTCGACCACCGACACGCCGAGCAGCAGCATCAGCACGACCAGGCCCGCACCCGACCACGGCCCCCGGTGGATGTGCTCGTCGTACACCATCACCCCGACCACGATGCTCAGCAGCGGGTCCACCGTCGCCATGGCCGGCAGGCTGGCGGTCAGCGGCCCCGCCTGGAACGCCAGCTGGCTCAGCAGCAGGCCGACCGCCCCCACCACGATCACGGTGTAGAGCTGCCAGCTGGTCAGGGCGACGAGCGGCCCGTGTACGGCCCGGTCGGTCAGGCCCTTCAGTAGTGCCGCGGTTGCCGCGTACACCACGCCGACCGCCACGCCGATCAGCGCGGCGGCACCGGCAGCCGGGCGGCGCCGGTGGGCCAGCAGCAGGCAGGCCCCGGCCACCGTCAGGCCGACCGCCGCCGCGACCACGGCGGGCAGCCGGTCCGGGCCGTCGCCCGTGCCAGTGCCCGGATTGGCGCCGGCGAGGAACAGGAACGTCACCAGGCACGCGCTGAGCACCAGCGCCCAGCGGATCTCGGCACCGGTGACGCGGCGGCCGCGCCGGCGCCGCAGCAGCAGCGAGAACAGCAGGCCGCTCACCAGCAGCGGTTGCACGACGGCCAGCGCCCCCAGGTGCAGCGCGAGCACCTGCAGCGTCAGGCCGATCACGTCGGCGACGATGCCGGCCAGCCACAGCCGGTGGCTCACGGTGGCGGCGACGAACCTGGCCAGCGTGCCGACCCGCAGCCCGCTGGCATCCGGGACCTGGGCGGCGCTGGAGTGCTTGAGGTTGGTGGAGACGGCGAACGCCAGGGCGGATCCCAGGCTCAGCACGACGACGAGCCAAGACACGGACATGCTCGGCTCCATCCCTCGTGTGCCAGCTGCTCGACCGCTTGCCCGGGTCGGCCAGAAGGGTAACGCGCGGGTGCTGAGAGCGGACCGGGCCGACGGCTGGCCACAAGATCTCGCCACAAGATCCTGAGCGACACCTTTGCACGCTGCCCCAAACTCGCCGGGGATATCAGTACGATCCCGAACGTGCCTCAACCCTGCCCGCAGTCATGAGGATCGCGCACGTCACCGACTGCTACCTGCCGCGGATGGGGGGCATCGAGCGACAGGTCGAGGGTCTGGCACGGGCGCAGACCGCGATCGGTCACGAGGTGGACGTCATCACCTCCGTCGCGCCAGCAGGCCCTGCCGCGGCCGAGGCGGCCAATCACGTGCTGGTACGCGGGCCACACCGTTCCGGCTCACACGCCGGCTCGATCCGCTATCTGTCCACGCTCAGCGGCCGCCGAGCGGTTCTCGACGGCGGCTACGACCTGGTGCACGTGCACGCCTCGACCTTCTCACCGCTGTCCTATCTCGCGGCCGGGGCCGCGAGCCGATCCGGCGTGCCGACCGTCGCGACCCTGCACTCGCTCTGGTCCTACGCCACCCCGATCTTCCGGTGCTTCGACCTCGCCCTTGACTGGCGGCGCTGGCCGATCACCTGGACGGCGGTGAGCGAGGTCGCGGCGGCATCTCTGTCGGAGGTGCTCCGCCCGCACTCGGCGATCTCGGTGCTGCCCAACGGCGTGACGCCGGCACTGTGGTCGGTGCGGCCGCTGCCGCCCGACCCGAACCGGGTGGTCATCGTCAGCGTGATGCGGCTGGCCGCCCGCAAGCGGCCGCTGCACTTCCTCAAGACGCTGCGGGCGGTCCGCGCCCAGGTTCCCGCGAGTGTTCGACTCCAGGTGCGGATCGTCGGCGACGGCCCCAAGCGCGAGGCCATGCGCCACTACCTGGACCGGCACCAGATGTCGGACTGGGTGCAGCTGACCGGTCAGCTCGACCAGCCCGCCATCCGCGAGCTGTTCCGCGGCGCCGACCTCTACGCCTCCCCCGCCACCCTGGAGTCGTTCGGTATCGCCGCGCTCGAGGCCCGCTGCGCCGGGCTGCCCGTCGTCGCCTTCGCCGGCACCGGCGTCTCGGACTTCGTCCAGCACGGACGCAACGGCCTGCTGGTGGACAACGACGCCGCGATGGCGAACGCGCTGGCCACCCTGGCTCGCTCGGCCGGCGCCCGGGACGAGCTGAGCGAGCACAACCGGACGACCGACTCCGGGTTCTCCTGGGACCGGGTGCTGCATACCTGTGAGGACGTCTACACCCGGGCCTTCGACGAGGTCGGCCAGGTCCGTCCCGACGCCGGGCGGGCGCACCGGCACACGCGCAACCTCGAGACCCTGACCATCGTGCCGCCGTCATCTCCATCGCCATCGCCATCGCCATCGGCACGGCCATCGGTGCCGCCGGACCGGGATGACGACCCGGCGCTGGCCCACCTCGGCTCCGGGTGAGCCCGGACGCCTCCCGCACCTTCCGGGTGGTCTCCTTTCACGCCCATCCGGACGACGAGGCGCTGCTGACCGCCGGCACCCTGGCCCGTGCCACCGCCGAGGGGCACCGGGTCACCATCGTGGTGGCGACCAACGGCGAGGCCGGGCTGGCCGACACGCCCGGTTCGGCCCACTCCCCCGGCGCCGGCCTGGGCGCTACCCGGCTCGCGGAACTGCGGGCTTCCGCTGCCGCGCTCGGCTGCGCCCGGGTGGTGGCGTTGGGTTACCCCGACTCGGGAATGCGCAACGAGAACCGGGGCTTCGCCTCGGTTCCGGTGGACGAGGCGGCGGCCCGGCTGGCCGAGGTGCTGGCCGAGGAGCGGGCCGACGTGCTGACCGTCTATGACCGCAACGGCGGGTACGGACACCCCGACCACGTCCAGGTGCACCGGGTCGGGCATCGGGCCGCGGAACTTGCCGGAACGGCGGTCGTCCTGGAGGCGACGGTGGATCGCACCGCTCTCGTCCGGGCGCTGTCCGCGATCCGCTGGACCAGGCTGGCACCCGCGGCCTTCGCACCGGAGCGGATGCGCTCGGCGTACAGCGACCGCGCCGAGATCACCCATCGGGTCGACGTCCGCGGCCAGCTGAGCCGGAAGCGGGCCTCGATGCGCGCCCATGCGACCCAGGCCACCGGCGGCACCGGATCCCGCACCCTGGCGTTCTTTCTGAGGTTGCCCGGTCCGCTCTACCGGCGGGTGTTCGGAACCGAGTGGTTCATCGAGCGCGGCCGGCCGCCCGCGACGCCGGCCGTGGACGACATCTTCGCCAGCCTGCGGTAGGTCAGCCGTCGGCGACGGTCCTCAGCCGTCGGCGACGGTCCTCAGCCGTCGGCGACGGTCTTCAGCCGTCGGCGACCAGGGCCTCCTCGAACACGGGCGCGATGTCGCCCACACCCGTCACAGCCCTGGATCAGCCGGCATTCCGAACAGCACCCGGCCCACCAGGTCGTAGCCGGTGGCATTGAGGGCGTAGTGCTGGGTCACGGCGTTGACGTCACGCAGGTACCGCTGCAACGGGCTGGTGCGGTAGAGCGCGGTGGAGCCGGCGGTCCGGTAGCACAGCTCCACCGCCTCGGCGGCCGACTGCGTCGCGTGCACGGCCGCCAGCCGGGCCTGCGCGCGCTGCGGCACCGTCGGCGCCGAGCCTGCGGCGGCGCTGGCCCACATGCTCTCCATGCTGGCGCAGAGGTACAGGTGCCCGGCGTCGATCAGCGCCTTCGCGCGGCCGATCGCGGCCTGGGCGGTCTCACGCTCAGCCAGAGACCGGGTGGAACGGAACGGGGTCTTGGCCACGGCCAGCGCGCTGAGTTCCAGCACCGCCGCCCGCGCGATGCCCAACGGCACGGCGCCGAGCAGCGGGAAGATCAGCGACAGCATCGGGATTCGCCACATCGGCCCGCTCGGCCACGGATCGACGTTGGCCGGGTCGATGGTGTGCTCGGCCGGTACCCGCACGTCCTCGACCCGGTAATCGACGCTGCCGGTGCCCTCGAGCCCGGCGGTGTGCCAGGTGTCGAGGAACTGCACCTGCGCGGGTGGCAGCACGACCGCGCGCATGCTCGGCGGCCCACCGGCATCGGCGGCCACCATCGCCCCGCCGATCACCCAGTCGCAGTGCTGGGTTCCGGTTCCGAACGACCAGCGGCCGGTCACCAGGAACGAGCCGTCCGGCTGGGGTACCGCCCGGCCGCCGGGCATCAGCGCGCCGCCGGCCAGTTCGCCGCCCGTCGGGTACAGCTCGCGGGCGCCGTCCTCGGGCAGGAACGCGCCGGCGCAGTTGCTGGCAAGGCCGGTGGCGCTGCACCATCCGGTCGAGCCGTCGGCGGCGGCCAGCGTCTCCAGCAGGTTGATCACGGCGGTCGGGCCGGCCTCGATGCCGCCGAGCTCGCGGGGAACCCAGAGCCGGAACACCCCGGCCTCGCGGAGCGCCGCAACGACGTCCGCAGGCAACCGGCGGGCCCGCTCGATCTCGGGACCGCGAGCGCGCAGGCCCGCGGCGAGGGCGTCGACCGCCTCGGTCACGTCCTGCACGCTGGGGGTCGTCTCGGTCATGGCCGCGCCTTCTCTCTCTGCACGGTGCTGGCCGCGCTCTGTGCATGGTGGCTGGGCGCCGCGCGGGGCTAGAGCGCCTCACGCCTTTGCAGCCACCGTAACGCCACCCACCCGAGCGGCACCGGAAGCCAGAACGTTGCCAGCCGGAAGAGCAGCACCGCGCTGATCGCTGCCGCGCTCGCCATTCCGGCGGCCGCCAGCCCGGTGGACAGCGCGATCTCGACCGCGCCCAGTCCCCCGGGCGTGGGTGCCACGGAGCCGATGGCCGCCCCCGCGAGGTACACCACGGCCACCTGCGCGACGCCGACCCTCCCGTCGAAGGCGTGCACCGAGAACCACAGCGCGGCGATGTAGCACCCGTTGAGCAGCAGCGCCCCGACAACGCCCTCGGCGAGCTTCGCCGGGTTGGTGAGCAGGTTCAGCAGCCTGGGCACCGCCTCGCGCAGTGGCGGCAGCAGCCAGCCGAGCAGCCAGCGCCGCACCGCGGGCAGGGCCAGCGCCAGCAGCATCAGGGCGGCCAGCGCGCCGAGGGCGACGAAGGCCCAGCCCGGGATCGGAACGCTGTGGTGGGCGGGCTCGCCGGTGGCGGTGGCGAAGGCGATCAGCAGCACCACGTGCGAGACGCCGTTGACCACCTGGGACAGCCCGACGCTGGTCGCGGCGCCCGCGGTGCTGACATTGGACTTGCGCAGGTATCGGATGTTCAGGGCGAGACCGCCGACGGACGGTGGGGTGACGAACCCCGCGAAGGACGCGGCAAGCTGGACGAGCACCGTCCTGGCGAACGGCAACCGCTCGCGGACGTATCCGGTGAGCGACAGCGCCGCGGCCACATACGTCGCGGCGGACGCGGCGAGCACCAGCGGTACCCACTGCCAGCGCGCGCCGGACAGCACCGTGACCAGGTCCACCGTGCCCAGCTGGCCCACGATCAGGTACCCGGTGACGATCACGGCGGCGATGGAGATGATGGTCCGCGGCCGGACCCGCTCGACCCGGGCCAGGTCCGGCGCCGGCTGGTTGGTCTGGGCCTGCACCTGGTCACGGACCGCTTCGAGCAGGGCGCTGTCCTGCCGCAGCGCCTCCCGGGTCTGCCGGCTCAGCGCGATCGGCTGCAGCACCGGCACGGTCGCGGCCAGCTCCTCGTCGGTGAGGACGTGGCGGGCGCTGCGTACCGCCTGCTCCGCTCCGGCCCATTGTGCGGTGGTGATCAGCAGCTGCACGCGGTCCAGGCTGATCCGCAGGTCGTTGGCGAACGCCGCGCCATCCTCGGGAATCGGCAGCAGCACGTCCCCGTCCACGCCGAGCCGGATCTGGCCCAGCGTCAGCCCGCGGTGGGTCACCCGGTTGCGGTGCAGCAGGGTGACCGCGCGCCACAGCTCGTCCAGCTGCGCCGGCGTGGGGTCGGTGAGTGCCGTGGTCTCGCGCCACTCGTAGACCAGCACGATGGTGTCCGGGCCGCAGCGCACCCCGGCGATGAGCCGCGGCACCGGAACGCCAGCCGCGCTCGCCGCCATCGCGAGCAGGGACCGGTGCTCGGCGACCCGCTCCAGCGAGAGCGCCGGGGCCGGGGCGAGGTCCGTGCGGATCCGGATCAGCCGGTAGAGGTTGTAGACGGCACCCGAGGCGAGCAGGTCACGGTCGAGGACCTGTACCCGCAGCAGGTGGCCGCCGCGGGTGGTGGCCTCGTAGCTGCGGCCGTCCAGCGTCGACTCGATCCGCAGCAGGCTTGCCAGCTCGATGCCGCGTTCGGCCAGCGCCGCCGCGAGCTGGGCGGCGTCCGGCCGCTCGTTCACGCTGCCGGCGCTGTAGCGGACGGTGATGCCGATGGTCGCGCCGACGACCAGGCTGAGCGCCAGGGACAGCAGCGAGGCCTGGGTCGCGGTGAACACCGACAGCACGTACAGGGCGATGACTGACGCGAGCAGCCCCCGCCACACCACGTCGGCGAGTCCGAGCACCGTCGTGAAGGCGAGCAGCGCGGCGAGGTAGGTGTCCAGTGGCCGGACCGAGCCGCTGCTGCCCACCCGGACGAGGGCCACGTGCAACTGGCTGGCGGGGAACGCGTCGAGCAGCTCGTTCAGCGCGGCGACCACGCCGATACTGAGCAGCCCGGTGAGCACCGCCTCGATGAGCCGCCGGGTCTGGCCCCGGACGATGTCGCGCACCATGAACGCCAGCGGCAGGGCCAGCGCCCCGAAGGCGGCGAGCAGGCTGACCGAGCGCAGCAGGACGTGCGGCACGTCGCTGACCAGCCGCGCGAGGTCTGAGTTGATGCCCCGGCTGGTGTCCCGGGCGATCAGCCCGAGCCCGACCAGGACGAGCACCGCGAGCAGCAGGCCACTGAGCCGGACCAGGTCCAGCGATCGGCGCACCCGGGACGGCGCCGAGTCCCGGAGCTCTATCGGTTCCGTGCCCGCGCCGGGTCGTTCGGTAGCCACGGGCCCGTTCGCCGCGGTTACGGTTCCGGTCCGGTGCTGCATGATTTTCGAAGGGTATTACAGCGAGATCAGAACTCAATCCAGCTCGGCGGGTTCGGCGACGTGTGGCGCCAGCGCCCAGCGCTCCTCCACCGCCATCACCTTCCAGTAGGCGATGGCCAGCGCCCAGACGAGCACGAACAGGCCGACGATGACGAAGCCGACGTTGTTGAGGTCCAGGCCGGCGATCCAGTTGGTGACCGGATCGGTGAGGTCCAGCTTCTCGTGCAGGACGCTGACCAGTTCGATGGTGCCGATCAGCAGCGCCACGGCGACCGAGAGGCCGGTGATCGCGAGGTTGTAGTAGATCTTGCGGATCGGATTGGCGAACGCCCACCGGTACGCGACGTTCATGAAGGCGCCGTCCAGGGTGTCGAACAGGCTCATGCCGGCGGTGAACAGCAGCGGCAGGACGAGGACCGCGTACCAGGGCAGGCCGCCGGCGGCTCCGCTGGCTGCCAGCACCAGCAGGGTGACCTCGGTGGCGGTGTCGAAGCCGATGCCGAACAGCATCCCGATCGGGTACATCTGGGACGGCCGGGTGATGGAGCGCATCAGCGGCCGCAGTATGCGAGTGAGCAGGCCTCGATCGTTCAGCGCCTGGTCGAGGGCGTGCGGGTCGTACCCCTCATCCTTGGCGCGGCGGTACACCCGGACGATGCCGACCAGGGCGACGAGGTTCAGGATGCCGATCAGGTAGAGGAACAGCCCGGACGCGCTGGTGCTGAGCACGCCGAGGTTCTGCCGGGTGGACGAGCCGGCAGTGGTGAGGTCGGTGACGAACTTGGCGCCGAGAGCGATCCCGGTCGCCAGCACGACCACGATGGTGGAGTGCCCGAGGGCGAACCAGAACCCGACCGACACCGGCCGCTTGCCGTCGGCCAGCAGCTTGCGGGTGGTGTTGTCGATGGCCGCGATGTGATCGGCGTCGAAGGCGTGCCGCATGCCCAGGGTGAAGGCGGTGATGCCGATCCCGATCCCGAAGATCTTGTTGCCGAGCATCAGGTGCTGGGGCGCCACCACGGCGATCAGGATTGCCCAGGCGACGATGTTCATGGCGGCGATCACCGCCAGGATCACGGCGATCCGGCGCCATTCGGCGCGTCCGAGACGCGTGGAGACGACAGTTGGCAAAGACATCAGGGTTCCTCTTCCAACACCTCGTGGACAGGGCTGAGCTGTGCCACGGCCGGTCTCCTGGCTCGCAGGTTCCGGATCGCTCCGGTATCGGGCTCGCCTTCCCGGACAATCTCGTCCAGTGGCTAACAGAGCCCGACATTCCTGCTTACAGTGGCGAGGGCCGCTTCGGTTCTGCACCGAATTCCCGAGCACCGTGGCAGCTCGAAAGCTAGCCGCTGGTGCTGCCCGGTGGCAAGTCGCCGGCTTCCAGCACTGCCGGAACACAGCACAGAGGGGCAACCGGTGAACCGGTTGCCCCTCTGTGTGGCCGCCGCACAGTCGGTATGCCCCCCGTCGCCATGGCGGCCGCTGCACATACCAACCTGCGCCGCGCTCAGGACAGGTACGCCTCCAGCTCCGACAGCTGGCCGGCGGCCCATCCACTGTTGGCGGTGAACGTCAGGCGCAGGTATCGGCTGCTGTTCGCCGGCAGGCTGATGGTCACCTTGTTGGCCGACGCCGGGTCGAAGCTGTACGCCGTGGACCCGACCAGCGTGGCGAAGCTGCTGTTGTCCGCGCTGCCGAGCACCGACAGTGTCTCGCTGCGGGCGCCCCACGAGGCGGGCAGGTCGAGCACCAGCCGCTTCGTGGCCATCGAGCTGCCCAGGTCCAGGGTCAGGCTCTGCGGAAAGGCGTTGTTCGTGCTCTCCCAGTAACTGTTCAGGTCGCCGTCCACGGTGCTGGCCGCGACGTAGGTCTGCGAGTGGCCGGTGTCGGTCACCGTCTTGTGCAGAGCAACGTTCCCGGTAGCCGGCGGCGGGGTAGTCGTCGGCGGCGCGGTGGTGGTCGTACTGGCGTACGCCTCGAGCTCGGAGAGCTGCGCGGCGGACCAGCCGCTGTTGGCGGTGAACGTGAGCCGGACGTAGCGGGTGCTGTTGGCGGGCAGCGTCACCGTCACCGTGTTTCCGGTGGCGGGGTCGAAGCCGTATGCGTTCGAGGCGACCAGCGTCGTCCAGGTGCTGTTGTCGGTGCTGCCCAGCACGGACAGCGTCTCGGTCCGCGCGCCCCATGCCGAGGACGGCGGCAGGTCCAGCACCAGGCGGCCGAGGGACTGCGCGCTGCCCAGGTCGGTCGTCAGGGTCTGCGGAAAGGCGTTGGCGCCCTCCCAGTAGGTGCTGGTGTTGCCGTCGACGGCGTTGCCGGCCACATAGACGTCGCTGTGACCGCTGTCGGTGACCGGCCGGTTCAGGGCAAGGTTCCCGGACGGACTGGACGGCGGCGTCGTGGTGGGAGGCGGCGTCGTGGTGGGAGGCGGCGTCGTGGTGGGAGGCGGCGTCGTGGTGGGAGGCGGCGTCGTGGTGGGAGGCGGCGTCGTGGTGGGAGGCGGCGTCGTGGTGGGAGGCGGCGTGGTCGGCGGTTGCGTGGTGCCACCGCCACCGGCGTAGGTGTAGACCGGCGCCGGCCACGGGCCGCAGTACGTCGAGTCCCAGCCGGTGTCGCCGCTGATCTTGTTGATCGCGAACGCGCCAGTCCCCTGGCAGTTGTAGCTGCCGGCGTTGCCCACATGCGTCGCGGTCACGTTGGTGAAGCTGGCGGAGCCGGTGGTCTGCAGCTGCAGCACGAAGGTTCCGGTGCCGTCGATCGTGACGTTGCTGAATGCGACGTTGCTGACCCCGCTGCCGATGAACTGGATCGCCTCGTACGAGCTGTCCAGGATCGAGGAATCGGTGACGTTGATGGTGCCGGTCATGGCCGAGTCCGAGGACCAGAACCAGATCGCGCCGACGCCGAACTGCCAGTTGGAGTCCAGCACGCCGGTCCGGATCAGGGTGTTGCGGGCGATCGTCGTGGTGCCCGCGAGCGGAACCGCGTTGAACCGGTTGCCGACGTGGATGCCGCCGCCCTGGTTCTGGGTGTCGCTGACGATGTTGTCGCTGACCGTGTTGTCATGCCCGCCGTAGATGGCGATGTTGTTCGCCAGGATGGGTAGCTCGACGGTGTTGAACGTGAACGAGTCGTTGGCGTCGGCGTTGCTCTCGGCCCACATCGCCAGCCCGTCGTCCCCGGTATTGCGCAGGAAGCTGTTGGTGACCGTGGAGTGGGTGATGCCGTTGTGGAAGTTCACGCCGTCGGCGGTGGTGTCCAGGATCCGCAGCCGGCTCAGGGTCAGGCCGTCGAACGGGCCGTCCAGCCAGGCGCCGACCTTGGTGTGCTGGATCCAGACGTTGTCCACCGACGAGCTGTTGAGCGCGCCGCCGATGCCGTTGACCTGGGCGCTGTCGTCGCGGTTGGTCACCTCGCCGAAGATCGCGAGATCCGAGACGTGGACGTTGCTGCTGGCGTTCGGCGCGTAGTTGCCGTACAAGCCGACGCCTGCCCCGTGCAGCACCGTGTACCAGGGACCGGCGCCCTTGACGGTCACGTTGTTCAGGATGATGTGACCGACCACGGTGAAGGTGCCGGTCGGGATCCAGACGCCCTTGCCCTGGCTCGAGCCGGCGTTGACCGCCGACTGGATGGCGCTGGTGGAGTCACGAGCGCCGGTCGGGTCCGCGCCGTAGCCGGTGGCGTCGAGGTAGCCCGCGGGCATGGCGTTGGCCACCCCGACGGTCTCGAAGTCGGCGGTGTCGATGGTGTACGAGCCGGCGGTGTCGTTGCTGTCGACCTGCAGCTTGACCGTGCTGCCCGCCGCGAGCGTCGAGCCGAAGGTCGTCCGGACGTCGTCGTAGAAGTGGTGCGCCTTGCCGTCGCCGGGGTTGTTGCTGAACGGGTACGAGCCGTAGAAGTCGCTGTACCGGCTGGTGACGGTGAGGTCCTGTGTCTTCGTCCCGTTGACGTACAAACTCAGCTGGTTGGTGAGACCGGCACCGTCGGCGGAATCGGGGATCGCGTAGTGGATGGTGACCGCGTTTGCGGGCTGCGCGAGCGTGAACTGGACGTACTTGCCCTGCCCGGCCAGCTGCACCGCCTTGCGTCCGGAGGCCTCGGACGCGAGCGTCCCGGCCGTGCGGTCCATGCCGAGCACGGTGCCGTTGGTGGCGGCGCTCTCGGCCTCGTACTCGGTGAACGGCACGGTCGCGCCGCGGGTGGTGGCAGCCTGAGCGGAATGCGCTCCGGCACCGAGGGAGACGGTGAGGGCGCCGAGGCCCACGACGGTCGCGGTGACGGCGAGGGCAGCGGTCAGCTTGCCGCCGGGCCGGTGGGAAGCGATCTGGGAGCGGCTGTACGAGCCGACGCTGACGCGGGCTCTCCAGGGGGCGCGGAGGCGCACCGCACGGGCGGGGGTCCCGGGGTTGGCTACGGATGGGGGCATGGCGAACCTCTCTGAGGTTGTCGGCCTGGCTGGACTGGGTGAGGGGGCAGGAATGCGGGAGCTGCCCGGTCACATAAACACAAATCACAAATGTTCGCAATATCTCGACAGTGTTTCGTAAATAGTAAATGTTTGCGTCGGTTGCAGGGCTTGCACACCGATCACTCAGAGCATTGCCGACAGTGCGGCCGGACCTGCCAGAATCAAGCGTCAGCCGAGCAGGACCGAGCACGGCCGCCTACCCGACCCTATGAATTGCGTGCTTCCGGCCGGTCGCCACCCGTCGCGTACATCGCTTGCAAGAAATGTCCTACGCTTGCGACCGTGACACGCAGACTTGCGGAAGTGGCGGCCAAGGTAGGAGTCAGCACGGCGACGGTGAGCCGCGTGCTGAACGGCAAGGGCGGGGTGTCGGAACCCACCCGGCAAGCGGTGCTGACCGCGCTGGACGTGCTGGGGTACGAGCGCCCGACCCAGCTGCGCGGTGAGCGGTCACGGCTGGTGGGCCTGGTCCTGCCGGAGCTGCAGAACCCGATCTTTCCGGCCTTCGCCGAGGTGGCCGGCGGCGCGCTGGTGCAGCAGGGCTTCACGCCGGTGCTGTGCACGCAGACCCTCGGCGGCGTCCAGGAATCGGACTACGTCGACCTGCTGCTGCAGCAGCACGTCTCCGGCGTCCTGTTCGTCGGTGGCCTGTATGCGCTCGAGGACGCCTCGCACGAGCACTACGCCCGGCTGACCGAACGCAACCTGCCCACCGTGCTGGTGAACGCGGCCATCGACGGGCTGGACTTTCCCCGGGTGTCGTGTGACGACGCGGTGGCCGTGGAGCAGTCCATTGCCCATCTGCGCCACCTCGGCCACACCGACATCGGCCTGATACTGGGCCTGCCCGACCACGTTCCGTCCCGGCGCCGGCTGGCCGCGGCCAAGGCGCTGGCCGGCCGGGATGGCTTCGCGCTGCCCGACGACCGGGTCGCGCACTCGCTGTTCTCGATCGAGGGCGGCCAGGCCGCGGCCGGCACCCTGCTCAGCCGCGGCGTCACCGCGTTGGTGTGCGCCAGCGACCCGATCGCGCTGGGCGCCATCCGCGCGGTCCGACGCGCGGGCCTCAACGTTCCCGCCGATGTCTCGGTCGTCGGCTACGACGACTCGGCGCTGATGATGTGCACCGATCCGCCGCTCACCACCGTGCGCCAGCCCATCGAGCCGATGGGACGGGCAGCCGTGGACCTGCTCGTCGGCCAGATCTCCGGTGGCAGCTTCGCCCCGGGCGAGCTGCTCTACGAGCCGGAGCTAGTGGTCCGGTCCTCCACCGCCCCGGCACCGAGCGGCCGCCGCTGATGCGCCCACTCGACCGGTTTTGAATTTCTGTCAAAGTCTTGCGTTATTTTGTCCTGAACTCTAGTGTTCCGTTCGCGATCCGGACGGCTGAGCAGCTGGCGGCCTGAGGACGCGACCTAGCCGGCGCGCCGGAGAGAACCCTCTCCAGCACGCGCGCCGGACGATCGGAGCCTTCGTGAGCGCACAGGACCCCACCCTCGACCCCGAGTGGTGGCGCGATGCCGTCATCTACCAGATCTACGTGCGCAGCTTCGCCGACGGAAACGGCGACGGCGTGGGCGACCTCGCCGGCGTCCGGTCCCGCCTGGTCTACCTGCAACAGCTCGGTGTGGACGCCATCTGGTTCACGCCCTGGTACGCCTCACCGATGGCCGACGGCGGCTACGACGTGGCGGACTACCGCCGGATCGACCCCGCGTTCGGTGACCTGGAGCAAGCGCGGTCCCTGATCGCCGAAGCGGCAGAGCTCGGCATCCGCACCATCGTCGACATCGTGCCCAACCATGTGTCCGATCAGCACGCCTGGTTCCAGGAGGCACTACAGGCTGAGCCGGGCTCGCCGGCCCGGGACCGGTTCTGGTTCCGGCCGGGCCGTGGCCCGTCCGGGGACGAGGCCCCGAACGGCTGGACGTCCAACTTCGGGGGCTCGACCTGGACCCGGGCCAAGAATCCCGATGGCACGCCGGGCGAGTGGTACCTGCACCTGTTCGCGCCCGAGCAACCGGACCTCAACTGGAACCACCCGGACGTGCGAGCCGAGCACGAGGACCTGCTGCGGTTCTGGTTCGACCTCGGCGCGGCCGGCGTCCGGATCGACTCCGCCGCCCTGCTTCTCAAGGACCCGCAACTGCCCGAGGTCCCGGCCGCGGTAGTGCCCGGGAGCCATCCCTACGAGGACCGCGACGAGCTGCACGAGGTCTACCGCTCCTGGCGCGCGGTCGCGGACTCCTATCCCGGTGGCCGTTTGCTGGTGGGCGAGATCTGGTTGCCCGACGCCGAGCGGTTCGCCAAGTACCTGCGCCCGGACGAACTCCACACCGCGTTCAACTTCGACTTCCTGTCATGCCCGTGGCAGCGCGATGCCCTTGTCGCGTCGATAGCCTCGACGCTGAGCGCCCACGCGCCGGTGCACGCTCCGGCCACCTGGGTGCTGTCCAACCACGACGTCACCCGGCCGGTGACACGCTACGGGCGTGCGGACACCTCGTTCTCCTTCGCCGCCAAGCGCGCCGCGACCTGGACCGACCTCGACCTGGGCAACCGCCGCGCGCGGGCGGCCGCGCTGCTCGCCATGGCGCTGCCCGGTTCGCTTTACCTCTACCAGGGCGAGGAACTGGGCCTTCCGGAGGTGGAGGACATCGCGGAGGATGCGCTGCAGGACCCGATGCACTTTCGCTCCGGCGGCATCGATCCGGGCCGTGACGGCTGTCGGGTGCCGCTGCCCTGGTCCGGCGACGCGCCGCCGTACGGCTTCAGCCCCGCGGGTACCGGGCCGTCCCCCTGGCTTCCGCAACCCGACGACTGGTCCGGGTTCACAGTGTCTGATCAGATATCTGACATAACGTCGATGCTGACGTTGTATCGGTCCGCACTGGCGATTCGCCGATCCCAGCCGCATCTCCGCGACTCGGCCCCGGACTGGCTGGAGGCCGGCGACGGGGCGCTGCTCTTCCGCCGCGGCACCGACTTCGGCTGCCTCGTCAACTTCGGTCCCGAGTCGATCGGGTTGCCCCCACACGACCGCGTCCTGCTGGCGAGCAACCCGCTGGTCAGCGGGGCGCTGCCGGCGGACACGGCGGCCTGGCTGAGGCTGCCCGCGTCCGGCTGATCTATCGCTGTCAAGCATTGTTCCGCAGCTCGAATCCACAGCTCCATCCATCCCATCCTTCTCTTTCTCCAGACAGGGAGACCGCACATGCGCACCACCTGTATTCGGCATGCCCGCAGAACCGCCACAACCACCGTCACCGGCGTGCTCGCACTCAGCCTGCTCGCCGCGTGCGGCTCCGGAAAGTCCACCGGCAGCGAGCGCAGTTCCGGCAAGGTGAAGATCTCCGTGGTCTCCTTGAAGCCGGGCAGCGAGAAGGCCGCAGTGGACACCTTCAACGCCCAGGTCAAGCAGTTCGAGCAGGAGAACCCCAACATCGAGGTGACCCCCAAGGAGTACGAGTGGAAGGCGACCACGTTCGCCGCCCAGCTCGCGGGCAACACCCTGCCGACCGAGTTCACCGTTCCGTTCACGGACGGAAAGACACTGATCGAGCGCAAGCAACTGGCAAATCTGAGCAGCGAGGTCAAGGCGCTCCCCTACGCCGCGACCTTCAACCCGAAGGTGCTCAGCGCCGGCCAGGCCACGAACGGCGACATCTACGGAATCCCCTGGGCCGCTTACGGAATCGGCCTGCAGTACAACCGGACGCTGTTCACCAAGGCCGGCCTGGACCCCGACAAGCCACCGGCCAGCTGGGGCGAGGTCCGCTCCGACGCCAAGCAGATCGCGGCCAGGACCGGGCAGGCCGGCTACGCCCAGATGACGCAGAGCGGCACCGGCGGCTGGATGCTGACCACCCTCAGCTACGCCCTCGGTGGCCGGATGGAGCAGGCGGACGGGAACAAGGTGACCGCGACGGTGAACAATCCGCAGACCAAGCAGGCGCTGCAGAAGCTGCACGACATGCGGTGGGATGACAACTCCATGGGCAGCAACTTTCTCTACGACTGGGGCGGCATGAACCAGGCCTTCGCCGCGGGAAAGGTCGGCATGTACATGGGTGGCTCGGACGTCTACACCAGCCTGGTCCAGCAGAACAAGATCAACCCCGCCGACTACGGGCTGGCGGTGCTACCGCTGGACTCCAGTTCGACGGAGGCCGGCATCCTCGGCGGCGGCTCGCTGGCCGTCGTCAGCGCCAAGGCGAGCCAGGCACAGAAGGACGCGGCCGTGAAGTGGATCGACTTCTATTACATGCGCAAGCTCACCAAGCAGGACGCCGCGGTGCTCGACGCCAAGACGCTGGCGCAGGGCAAGCAGCCGGTCGGCACGCCGTCGCTGCCGATCTTCGACAAGGCGACCCTCGACAAGTCGAACGAGTGGATCAAGTCCTACGTGAACGTGCCGCTGAAGCAGATGACCTCCTTCACGTCCGGGGTGTTCTCGCAGAACCTCGTCGCCGAGCCCGCCGCCCAGACGCAGGCCCTGTACGGCGCGCTCGACCCGGTGGTGCAGGCGGTGCTGACCGACCGCAATGCCGACATCGACTCGCTGCTCAGCAAGGCCGACAGCGACGTCCAGACCATCCTCGACCGGGGATGACCGCTGCGAGCCGTGGCCGCGCGACGCCGGCCGGCTGGGTGCGTGGCGGCGGCCTGAGCACCCTGCTGCTGGCGCTGCCGATGCTGCTCGTCTTCGGGGTGTTCTCGTGGTACCCGATCCTGCGGGCGCTGGTGATGAGCGTGCAGCAGACGAACCTGGTCACGGCCGCCCAGTGGGTCGGCTGGCAAAACTTCGACCGGGTGCTGCACGACCCGCTGCTGGGCACCGCGGTCGGCAACACCTGTTACTTCGCGCTGCTGGCGCTCGTCTTCGGGTATCCGGTCCCGCTGGTGATCGCGGTGGTGATGAGCGAGCTCCGACGATTCAAGGGCCTCTACTCCGCGCTCGTCTACCTTCCCGTCGTGGTGCCGCCGGTGGTCGCGGTGCTGCTCTGGAAGTTCTTCTACGACGGCAGCTCGTCCGGGGTGTTCAACAGCATCCTGGGACGGTTCGGGCTCGGCCCGTACCCATGGCTGCAGAACTCCGCCAGCGCGATGCCCGCCCTGGTGCTGGAGGCGACGTGGGCCGCGGCCGGCAGCACGGTGATCATCTACCTCGCCGCGCTGACCTCGGTCGCACCGGAGCTGTACGACGCGGCGTCGGTCGACGGCGCGTCGATCTGGCACAAGGTCTGGCACGTCACCATGCCGCAACTACGGGGTGTCCTGCTGATAACGTTGATCCTGCAGCTCATCGGGACGTCCCAGGTCTTCCTGGAGCCCTACCTGTTCACCAACGGCGGCCCGTCGAACTCGACGCTGACCGTGCTGCTGCTGATCTATGACTACGCCTTCGGACAGAGCCTTGGCGGCGACTACGGGTCGGCCACCGCGCTGAGCGTGCTGCTGGCGGTCGTGCTCGGCGCACTGTCGGCCGGCTACTTCCGGCTGACCCGATCCTGGAGTGAATCGTGACGACGAGCACCGACGAGACGGCCGGCGTGGTCGCGGCTCTGCAAGCACCCGCCGGCGCTGTCGCCCGACCAGCCGATCCGCCCGCGCCGCCACCTGCGGGCCGGCGCCGCGGTGAGCCCGGCGGCGCCATCATCTCAGCCACCGACCGGCGGCGTCCGATGGTCCGGCGCGGCCAGACAGTCCTCAACGCCACCCTGCTCGCATTGCTGCTGATCATCGGGTTGGGGCCGCTGCTGTGGCTGGTGAAGTCCGGCATCACCCCCACGCAGGACACGCTGCGCCGCCCGATGGCGCTCTGGCCGCACGGGGTGGCCTGGTCCAACCTCTCGACGGCGTGGACGACGATGGATCTCGGGCGGAGCATGGCCAACACCGTGGCCATCGCGGCGGGATCGTGGCTGGCCCAGCTCGTGGTGGCCGCCACCGGTGGCTACGTGCTGTCTGTGCTCCGTCCGCGGTACGCCCCGCTGCTCACCTCCGCGGTGCTGGCCACCCTGCTCGTCCCCACCGTCGTGCTGCTCGTGCCGCTGTACCTGACGGTGCTGAACCCGCCACTGATCCATCACTCGCTGATCAACTCGTTCTGGGCGCTGTGGATACCCTCGGCGGCCAACGCCTTCAACGTGGTGCTGGTGAAGCGGTTCTTCGACGGCCTGCCGCGGGAGATCTTCGAGGCTGCCGAGGTGGACGGGGCGGGACCGTTCCGGCTGTTCTGGTCCATCGTGATCCCGATGTCGCGGCCGATCCTGGGAGTGGTGTCGGTGTTCGCCATCATCGCGGCCTGGAAGGACTTCCTGTGGCCGTTGCTGGTGCTGCCCGACCCGGCCAAGCAGCCGCTGTCCGTCCGGCTGCCCATCCTGGCGGGCAGTGTCGACCTCGGCGTGCTGCTGGCGGCGCTGCTGATCTCGACCATCGCGCCGATCGTGCTGTTCTTGCTCGTGCAACGCTTGTTCCTGCGCGGAGCCGGCCTGGGCGGCGCGCTGAAGGGCTAGCTTCACGGCAGCTGTGGGCAGCTTCGCGGGCGCTGAAGACGGCCGATCTATCTATGGTTGAACCTCAGCGCACGAGGTAACATTACAGACCCGCTCGGCCCTAGAAGAACGGCCCGTAGCGATCTGGCGAGTTCAGAGGATCTCGTCAAGCCCGTTTGGGGTGTTGCGCATGACCATGCTTTATTCACCGTCCGACATTCCTACCAGCTCATCCCGCGACGCCGTCAGCAGCGGCGTACAGGCGATGTACGGCACCACCTACGCCGACATGGTTGAGCGACTCTTTTGCAAGTACGAGTGTGTTCTGTCGCTCGTAACATCGTGCGCGACTGCCGGCACGACCTGGCTGGCGCGCCCGCCGGTGCGCTACCGGAGCTGACCGAGCGGCTGGCCTGGCACCGGATCGCCGACCTGGTGTCCACCCGCGGGCTGGCGATGCCCGGCGGACTCTGAGGGGGTGGGCGTTACCCACCCCGCAGAGCGGCACAACCGCAACTGCTCGACAACCTGACCGTGTCCACCCGGATCGCTCCGGGTGGACACGGTTTGGTTATGCGGGCGGCCGAGCCGTCAGGACTTCGGCTTGGTCATCTTCGAGTGCAGCGCAGACTTCGCGACATCGGGGATGAGCTTGGACGCGGCCGTCTGCAGGCGGTTCTTGCCGGCTCCGCCGACGACGTGGTCCTTGCCCGCCATCAGCGCCTGAAAGCCGTCCTTGGCCACGTCTGCCGGATCGTCCTTCTTCGCGCCGGCGACCGGTGTGTCCTGCATGCCGGCGCGGTCGAAGAACTCCGTGTCGGTCGGCCCCGGAAGCAGCGCCGTGATGGTGACGCCGCTGTCCTTCACCTCGTTGCGCAGCGCCTCGGCGAAGGACTGGACGAACGACTTCGACGCCGCGTACGTCGCGTAGTACGGGCCGGGCATGGTGCTGGCGACGGATGAGGTGAACAGCATCCGGCCGGAACCGCGACGGACCATGTCCGGCAGCAGTCGCTTGGCCAGGTGCACCGTCGAGGCGACGTTCAGCCCGATCAGGCGTTCCTCGGCCGCCCACGGGATGTCGATGAACGCGCCGCCGTTGCCGATGCCGGCGTTGAGGGCCACCGCGTCGACCTGCCGCGACGTCGCCGCGATGGCGGTAACCAACTGCTCGACGCCGGCCGACGTGCTGAGGTCCGCTCGGACGCTGTGCACCTCGCCGCCCTCCCCGCTCAACTGGGTCGCCGCGGTGGCGAGTTCGGCATCCTCGGCGGTGATCAGGACGTCGAAGCCGTTGCTGGCGAACTGGCGCGCCAGCTCGAAGCCGATCCCGCTCGACGCCCCGGTGATCACCGCGAATTGCTTGGGCTCAGTCATGGAAAGCCTTTCTGATGAAGGGAACAAAGGTGATGTGCAAGCTGCCGTCCGGCTGGCTCATCCCTGGCGCCAGTCGTCGCTGGTGAGGTGCGAGCCGGCGTGCGGGCCCATCTGCAGCATGCCGCCGTCGACCGCCCACGACGCGCCGGTGACGTAACTTGCCGCAGGTGACGCCAGAAACGCGATCACCGACGCGATCTCACGGGCGTCGCCGGGACGGCCCAGTGGCACGCCCGGTCGGCTCACCTCGTGCGGGTCCTGGTCCTCCTGGCCGGTCATCGGCGTCGCGATCTCGCCCGGTGCAACGGTATTGGCAGTGATCGACTGCTGTCCCAGTTCCAGGGCCAGGGTCTTGATCAGCCCGCCCAACCCGTGCTTGGCGGCGTCGTAGGCACCGGAACCGACCCGCGGCTGATGCTCGTGCACGCTGGTGACCGCGATGATCCGGCCGCCGTTCCCGGCAGCGACCATTCGCCGCGCGGCACGTTGGATACAGACGAAGGCACCGTCGAGGTCGGTCAGCAGGATCTGGCGCCACTGGTCGTACTCCAACTCCAGTACCGGCACGCTCGCGCCCGTACCGGAGTTGTTGACGAACACGTCGAGTCCACCGAGCTCGTCGGCGAGCTGATCGATGACATCACCGCAGGCAGGGACATCGGTGAGATCCAGTTGCGCCACGACGGCCCGCCGGCCTTGCGCGCGGACCTCTTCGGCGGTCGCCTCGGCGCCTGCGGAGTCCGTGTGCCAGGTGATGCCGACTTCCATGCCGGCCTCGGCGAGCGCGACCGCGGTCGCCTTGCCGATCCCGGAGTCCGAGCCGGTGACGATCGCTGTGGTGGGAGTGAAGGGCATGCGGGTGGCTACCTGTCCGTGCCGGGCATCGCGGCGCGACCTGGCTTCTCAGGAGCCGAGGACGGTGCCGGATGGCGCGAGAAAAACGACGGGCTGCTCTGTCCTTGCCAGACTCGTGGGCCGATGGTGACGCTGTCAAGTCGCGCAGAGTCTGCGGTACGGTTTCAGCGAGGCTAGAGGACGAAGCCAGGCGTGGAAAGCAGCGTGGGCGCCCGGTGCACGTTCGCCCGGCGGAAGACCCACAGCACCGCAAGCATGAAGAGGTAGCCCAGCACCAGCCCGATCAGCGGCGAGATCACCATGGGAACCAGTACATGCGAGACGACACCCTCCCACTTCACCCGGTCCGAGCTCACCAGGGCGCTGCCGATCAGTCCGCCGATCAGCGCGTGCGAGGACGACGAGGGCAGGCCGAACCACCAGGTGGCGAGGTTTCACGCGATGGCGCCGAGCAGCGCCGCCAGTACCACCACCAACCCGCCACGGCCTGACGGCGGTTCGATGATACCGCCGCCGACGGTGCGCGCGACCTTGGTCGAGATCAGGGCACCTGCCACGTTCATCAGGGCGGCGATGATCAGCGCGGCCCGCGGGGTGAGCGCTCTGGTCGAGACGACGCGCGACATACCGCAGCCCGGGCCGCTACGAGCCCTACGCGCGGTGCACACCGGCTCGGTGTGAACGACTACGTGGGGTTCTGGCCGTGGGCCTCATCGTGACCCTGACGGTCCTGCTGGCATGAGTCGCCGGCGTTGGCTGCTCGGGTCGGCGGGGACCTGACTTATCTGCGTCGTGCAGGTTTGCGGTTACCGACACGGACTCGTAGCTTGAAGACGGCTGAACCCACGAGCCGCCGTGATCCTCCGGCGCGTTGGGAGCTGTCTCCCGTTCGCTGGTGGACCCGAATCGCGCACCCGGCATCCCGAGGACAGACATGAGAAAAGCACTAGCCATCGCAGCAGTATCCGGCTTCAGCGCCTGCATGCTCGCAATCGGTGCGGGCCCGGCGTCCGCCGAACCGAACCAGCGGGACACCGCCTTTCTGATGGCGAACGCCCAGACCAACCTCGCCGAGATCACCATCGGCCAGCTCGCCGAGCAGCGGGCGCAGTACCCCAGCACCAAGGAACTCGCCGCCAAGACCATGTCTGACCACCAGGCCGCCATGACGAAGCTGATGGCGGTCGCCAAGACCCTCGACGTCACGCTCCCGACCATGCCGAACGCCGAGCAGCAGGCCGCGGCCGCAAAGCTGAGGACCGTCGACACCAGCGCGTTCGACGCGACCTACGACCAGATTCAGGTGCAGGGGCACCAGGCCTCGATCGCCGACACCAACACCGAACTGTCCGCGGGTTCGGACCAGAACCTCAAGGCGTACGCGCAGTTCTACCTGCCGGTGGCCACCATGCACCTGTCCATGGCGCAGGCCGACCTCGCTGCCGTGACGTCGTCGAATCCGGCTGCGGTACCCGCCGGCAGCGGTGGTGAGGCCGGTACGACATCGGGCACCACCCGTACGCTGCAGACCGGCGCCGGCATCGCCGGAGCCGGACTGCTCGCGCTCGGTGCCGCCGGAGCGCTGCGCCGGCGCAAGGCAGCACGCTGAGGCGACAGCATGCTGAGGCGCCAGCACACTGAAGGGAAAGCACGCTGAGGCGACGATCCGTGGGGCGCATCCGAGGCAGGGCGTGGAGCGTTCTCGCCCTGCTCTCGGGTACGGCGCTGGTTCTCTTCAGCGTGCTCGGCCTGCGACACGACCGGGCGGCGCCGTCGGAGTTCGGGGCCGTGCCGCATGCGGGTTCGACCGTGGTGGCCGCCGCTGGAGGCGTTCTCGACGCATCCGGGTCCGCGGTCTCGAGCGCGGACCCGATCCGTACCAAGCCGTTCACTAGCAAGGGCGTAACCAAGCGCCGCCCGAGCACGCTGCCGCTCACGCCGTTGGTCCAGCGCATCGTCGTTCCGAGCAATCCAGGTACCGTATTATCCTTGCCCGCATTGGGTATTCAGGCTCCGGTCGAGACGGTGACGGTGAATCGGGGCGTCCTCGACGTGCCCGACAACCCGTCTCACGTCGGCTGGTGGTCAGGTAGCGCGTTGCCGGGTTCGGCCGCCGGAACCGTCGTGGTCGACGGCCACGTCGATTCCGCGAGCTACGGCCGGGGCGCGCTGTTCGGGCTTTCCGACCTGCGGGCGGGAGATCGCGTGACGATCCGGTCACCGGGTTCCACGCCGGTCGACTATCAGGTGGTGGCGCGCCAGGTGTACGTCAAGAGCCAGGGGCTGCCGGCCGACCTGTGGACTAGGGGTGGCGCGCCGCGGCTGGCGCTGGTGTCCTGCGGCGGCCCGTTCGACGAGAAGACGCTCAGCTACGACGACAACGTGGTGGTCTTCGCCGTGCCCGTGCAGCATGGGTAATGAGCCCGTACGCCCACCGTTGTAGTGGCGTCGCTGTCCGACGTCACAGATTGAGGAGCAGACCATGGACGAAATCCGCATGCCGAACGTGCTGGACCCGGATCGGATGGTCAGCAACAGCCGCGACGACATGAGCGTGCACGACAAGGCGGGCTTGAGCGAGGACCTGGAGGAGGCGCTGCACCAGTCCTGCCAGTACGGCCAGCAGCTGTGGCGCGACCTCGACGCCGTGCGCGGCTACCTGCTCGACAGCCTGCCACCGGTCCCGGGCGAGATCTCCGGAACCGGCCGCCTCGATGCGACGTCCGCGGCTCCGACCGGCCCCGAGGACGAGGACGGCTGGCAGAACTGGATCGCCGCCTACGCCGCCGTGACCTCGGCCCTGGCCGGTCCGCGCGGCGACTCCGGCTACGGAATGTCGGAGGCCCGGCGCGAGGCGCAGCAGCGGCGCGCCACCCCGACGGTGACCGGCAGCGGCGGCCGCTTCACCGCTCACGAGTACGACGGGCGGCAAGCTGCCGAGGACGACCACCGGGCGGCGGTGCAGCGGGCATCGGCCGACAACGACGCGCCCACCGGCGGCCCGACCGACCAGGGCCTGCCGCCGGGCGCGGACGACAACGGCTCGGGTGGCGGCGGAACCCGATCGGCCGCCGATTCCGGTCGTGGCGGCAGCGCCAGCGGCAGTTCGGGTCGACACGGCGGCGGGCAGTCCCGCGGAACCGGCGGCAACGAATCGGCCAGCCTGCTCAAGACAGCGGGCATGACCGGACTCGTCGTGCTGGCATTCCGCGGCCTGACGGGCCTCCGTCGGCACCCGGCGGGTGCTTCGGTTGAGCGTTCCAAGCCCAACGGCGGTAGGCGTGTTGCGGTCAGCAGAAGGGCGGCGAAGCGTGACACGTTGAGCGCGAAGGCGAGCAAGGGTAAGGCCACAGCGAAGCAGACGTCGACCAAGATGGCCGGGGCGGCAGCCGCGCTGGCGGCCAAGGAGGGCCTTACGAACTGACGGGCGCCCCTGCTTCCCGCTAGTGTTGCGCTAGCGGAACAGTGGGTCCTGAGCAGCAGGACGTCTCTACGTTAGTGGGGACCGCATGGCGATCTTGGGTCGCGGCAGCGACGATCAGGCCGACCCGGGCGTGGATGTGGCCAGCGGTCGAGGCGAGGACTCAGGCAGCGATCCAGCCAGTGAGCCAGCCGGCGATCCTGCCAGCGACTTGGCCGGTGACCCGGACAGCCACCCATACATGGCGCGCTCGTCCGCCGACCTGCCGCGACCGGATACCCCGCTGCCGATGGACGGTGGCCACCTTGGCGTCGACCTCGATCAAGCCCTGAAGCCGGGCGCGTTGGTGCCGGCCTTCCAGCCGATCGTCGACCTGGCATCAGGTGCCGTCGTCGGTTTTGAGGCACTGGCGCGGTGGCCCACGGTGCCCGGTGCGAATCCGGGCACCGTCTTTCTCGCGGCCAGGGTGGCGGGGCGACTGGCCGAGCTGGACTGGGCCTGCCGGCTCGCGGCCCTGCGCACCGCGCTCGACGTGCAACCGGACCGTGAGACCGCCCTGTTCGTCAATGTCGAGGCTGAGACCTTCGGCGCCGCGGGCCCCGCGGGGACGGAGTGGCTGCTGACGGAGGCGCGGGAGCGGCTGCGCGTGGTGCTCGAACTGACCGAGCGGTCGCTGCTGCGGCGCCCGGCAGAGCTGCTGCAGCTGATCGGCTGGGCCCGCAAGCGGGGCTGGGGCATCGCGCTGGACGATGTCGGGGCCGATCCGGACTCGCTGGCCCTGCTGCCCTTCGTCGCGCCCGATGTGATCAAGCTGGACCTGTCACTGGTCCAGAACACGCCGTCCTCTCAGCAGGCCCGGACCATGGTTGCGGTGATGGCGCACGCGGAGCGGACCGGTGCCGCGATCCTCGCCGAGGGCATCGAGACAGCGGCGCACCGCGAGCAGGCGCTCGCTCTGGGCGCGTCCTACGGCCAGGGCTGGTTGCTGGGCCGGCCGGGGCCGCTCACGGTCGTCGACGACTCGAACACCATTCCGCCGGCCCGTCCGCTCGAGCCGATCGCAGTCACTCCCTTCGACCATGTCATCTCAGCGCGGCCACTGCGGATCGGACGCAAGGCGCTGCTGCTGGCAATGTCGCGCCACATCGAGCACAAGGCGATGTCGCTCAGCGATCCGCCCGTGGTGCTGTCGGCGTTTCAGACTGCCGACCGTTTCACCCCTCAGACGGCCCGCCGCTACAGCGCGATAGCCAGCACCTGCGCGTTCGTCGGCGCGCTCGGCGAGGGCCTGCCGACGGCCCCGGCGCCGGGGGTGCGAGGCGCCTCGCTCGATCCAGAGGACCGCCTGGTCGGCGAGTGGACGGTCGTGGTGGTGGGCGCCCACTACGCGGGTGCGCTCATCGCACGCGATCTCGGTGACTGCGTTCCAGACCTGGAACGGCGCTTCGAATTCGTCCTGACCCATGATCGCGATGTGGTCATCGCGGCGGGCCGGTCGCTGATGGGGCGGATAGTCACCACGCGCCCGGCAGAGTGATCTGAACTGCAGTCACGGACTGTAGTTGTGTTCGCTGTTAACGTGATGTAGGTTTCGCGTAAAGCGCCACCCGTCGACAGCGCACGGGACAGACGCTCGACCCGGACTTCGAGAGGTGCCACGGATGGCAATGCACTCTTCACGACTCGGCAGGACGGCCCGCTGCGCGATCTGCGCGGGCCTTGCCGTGGCGAGCCTGGCGCTTGCCGTCTCGCCCGCCGCGGCGCACAGTGCACCGGCCCAACCGGCCTCCGTGGGACGCGCGGCGGCATCGCCCAACTCGTTCACGGCCGGGCAGTGGGGCGACTCCGACGCTGACCGGGTCGCCAAGGACAGCACGGGAAAGAACGTCCAGTCGGCCGATCCCGGATCGCTCTACACCATCGAGAACGCCATCGGCGCTCGCAGGGTGTGGCAGCAGAAGGATTCGCAGAACCGCCAGGTCACCGGCCAGGGCGTCACGGTAGCGCTGCTGGACTCCGGAACCGCAGCCGTGAGTGGCCTGGACCGCGCCGGCAAGCTGACCTACGGCCCGGACCTGTCCATCGAGGGCAACGGTGAGCTCACCGACCAGGACACCTTCGGCCACGGCACCCACCTGGCCGGCATCATCGCCGGCCGTGACTCGGCGGTCCTGACCGGCCGCACCATCAGCTCGCTTTCCCCGTCCACGCAGTTGGGCGTGGCGCCGGACGCCAACCTCCTCTCGCTGAAGCTGGCGACGACCGACGGCAGCACCGATGTCAGCCAGGTCATCGCGGCGCTGAACTGGGTCACCGAGCACCAGACCGCTCAGGACGGCAGCAAGGTCCGCGTCGTCAACCTGTCCTTCGGCACCGACTCCGTCCAGCCGTACCAGGTCGATCCACTGGTTGCGGCGGCGGAGAACGCCTGGCGGCACGGTCTGGTCGTGGTCGTCTCCGGCGGCAACGAGGGCAACGGCTCCGGCGGCCTGACCGACCCTGCCATCGACCCCTACGTCATCGCCGTCGGCGCATCCGACAGCAACGACAACGTCAGCGGCTGGGCACATCCCAGCGTGGCGTCCTTCAGCAACGGCGGCACCTACCAGCGACACGTGGACCTGCTCGCACCGGGCGCCTCGATCACCTCGCTGCGCGACCCAGGCTCCTACGTCGACCAGAACTACCCCGAAGGCCTGGTCGCCGGTGACACCACCGGCCGGCTGTTCCGCGGCAGCGGCACCAGCCAGGCCGCCGCGGTGGTCTCCGGCGCGGCCGCCCTGCTGCTGCAGGCCTACCCCGACCTGACGCCCGACCAGGTGAAGGCGTTCCTGACGGCGACCGCCACTCCGGTGTCCGCCAGCTCGCTGCTGGCCGGCGCCGGCGAGCTCAATGTCGCGGCCGCGTTCAACGCCATCGACGCTCTGACCGGTCCGACCGGCCAGCTCAACCCGTTGGTGGCCGCCGCCGCCCGCCAGTCCTACCCGATCTCGACCGGACAGGGATCGCTGGACGCCGCACGCGGCGGCAGTGTCCTGGTGGACGCCGACGGCAACGACCTCAGCGGCGAGGTCGACGTCCAGGGCAATCCCTGGGACGCAGCCGCCTGGTGGAAGGCGGCATCGGGCCTGTCCTCGTGGTCCGGTGGCAACTGGATGGGCGTTCCCTGGACCGGTGCCGACTGGGCTGCCTCGACCGACGGCTTGCTGTCGGCCCGGTGGTCCTCCGCACGCTGGTCCTCCGCACGGTGGAGCGACGCGTACTGGGATTCGGCTCGCTGGTCATCAGCACGGTGGTCTTCCGCCCGCTGGTCGTCAGCGCGCTGGTCCTCCGCCCGCTGGTCCTCCGCGCGCTGGTCCGACGCCATCTGGAGCTAGCAGTGCGCCGCGCTCTCAGCCCAGCGCACTGGACGCTCCTGCTCAGCACGGCGCTGGCCGCGGCCGCGATACCGCTCACGGCGGGGGCGGGAACCGAACCGGTTCTCGCCCTCGACGTGCCGATGCCGGTCATCGTGGCGGTGCTCTTCGCGACGTTTCTGTTCGCCGAACACTTCCTGATGAACGTCGAGTTCCGGCGTGAGGCCCACTCACTGACCCTGGCCGGCGTCCCACTGATCCTCGGAGCGCTGCTGGTCGCGCCGGACACGTTCGTGGTGGCCCGGGTCGCCGCCTCGCTGATCGCCTTCGTCCGGCAGCACACCAGCTCGGAGAAGATGTACTACAACGCAGCGGCCTACGCCTTCGAGGCAGCGGTCGACGCGACGATCGTGCACGCCCTGCTCGGCCAGCGCGCGGACCTGAGCTCGGTGACGGCGCTTGTGCTGGTCGCGACGATCGCAGCCGTCGACCAGGTCATGAACCTGCTCGTGCTGGTATTGATCCGGTTGCACAACGGGCCGCTCAACCGCCAGGACTTCGTACAGGTGCTGGCTCCGGCCGGGCTGCTGAGCCTGGCCGCCTGCGCGTTCGGCCTGGTGGTGGTGCTGCTGCTCGAGCGCGGTGTGCTCGGTGCTGCCCTGGTCCTGATCCTGATGGCCGTGGGAGCCGGCGCCTATCGCGGCCATGCCTCGACCCGCCGCAGGCACGAGTCCCTCACCGAGGTGCACGACTTCGTCACCGGCGCGGTCGGCGCGGAGTCCCTGGAGTCCCTGGCCGAGCAACTGCTGTCGCGGATCCGGAGCCTGCTCCGCGCCGCCTGCGCCGAGGTCATGATCATCGACAGCGGCGATGCCGACGCCAAGTCCGAGCACAGCGGCGCCGAGCCCACGACCGCGGTGACGCTGACCATCGGTGAGGACGACGTCCTCGTGTCGGGGCGGCGCGAGGTGGACAACTCGGACTGGATCCTGGTTCGGGCGCTGACCCAGGAAGAGCCGACCCTGGTCACTCGCGGCACCAAGGACCGTGGCCTGCGCCGGTGGCTGACCGAGCGGGGTGCCCGCGACGCGGTTATCGTGGCGCTGCCCACCTCGGCCGGCATGACCGGCACGCTGACGGTGATGGACCGGCTCGGTGAGACCGCCACCTTCACCGAGGACGACCTCACGCTGCTGCAGACCCTCACCGGCCACCTCGCCATCGCGCTGCGCAGTACCCGGCTGGTAGAGAGGCTGGCCTACGACGCCACCCACGACTCGCTGACCGGCCTGGCCAACCGTGCGCACCTGTCGTACCAGATCGACCAGGCGCTGTCCAGCGCGGACACCGAGGCCGCCGTGCTGCTGCTGGATCTCGACGGGTTCAAAGAGGTGAACGACGTCCTCGGTCACGATGTCGGGGACCGGCTGCTCACGGTGGTCGGCCAGCGACTGACCGAGTGCCTGCCAGGCTCCGCCACCGTCGCCCGTTTGGGTGGTGACGAGTTCGCGGTGCTGCTTCCCTGGCGTGCGGACGAGGCCGAGAGCATCGCAGACCTGGCTGAGCGGGTCGCTGAGCGACTTGCCCAGCCGGTGCAGTTCGACGAGGCGATGCTCACGCCGGAGGCCAGCATCGGCGTCGCCGTGACCACCCGGGACAATCCGCAGAGCGACCTGCTCCGGCAGGCCGACACCGCGATGTACGAGGCGAAGGGCAACGACTTCCGGGTCGCCGTGTACGGCCCGGAGATGGACAGTGGCCGGATCGAGCGGTTGGCGTTGCTGGCCGACCTGCGGCTGGCCCTGATCACCCATCCGGAGCAGTTCGTCCTTCAGTACCAGCCGAAAGTGGATGTGCACTCCGGCAGCGTCACGAGTGTCGAGGCACTGGTCAGGTGGCATCACCCGACCCTCGGCGTGGTGCCTCCGGACCGGTTCATACCGCTGGCCGAGTCGACCGGGCTGATCGCGAACCTGACTCCGCTGGTGCTCGACGCGGCCCTGCGCGAGTGCGCCGGTTGGACGGCCGAGGGGATTGCCATCAGCGTCGCGGTGAACCTGTCAGCGCGCAACATCAGCGATGAGAACCTGCCGGGACGGGTGGCGCAGGCCCTGGCGACGGCCGGCGTCTCGGCCGACCAGCTCATCCTGGAGATCACCGAGAGCAGTGTCATGGGTGATCCCGCGCAGACCCTGCCGGTATTGCACCAGTTGCACGACCTCGGGATCTGCCTGTCACTGGATGACTTCGGGACCGGGTATTCCAGCCTGTCCTACCTGCAGCGGCTACCCGTGGGCGAGGTCAAGATCGACCGGTCGTTCGTGCTCGGCCTGGCGGGCGACAACCGCGCGAACAGCAGGGCGCTGATCCGCAGCATCACCGGTCTGGGCGCGAACCTGGGCCTGCGCATCGTCGCCGAGGGGGTCGAGGACCAGCCGACCCTGGACGAGCTGCGCAGTCTGGGCTGCGACATCGTGCAGGGCTATTACATCAGCCGTCCCCTGGGCGCGACCGACCTGCGGACCTGGCTGGCGCGCGAGTCGGCCGACGCTGTTCCCCGGTTGCGGCTGCTCACCTCCAGCCGCTGACAGCAGAGCAACCGGTCGGACACCGGCCCGGCCGCATGACGGTGTGGCAGCGGAACCGGCTACTTGGTGATGTCGTTCTGGTACTGCTGCTGGCACTTCTGAACGGCGCTCTGATTGCCGTTGGCGTTCTTGAGGCAGCTCTGCAGGTTCTTGCCGGACTTCGAGTTCAGCAGCGAGGCGCCGACCGCGACCAGGACGACGGCGATGATCACACCGAGGACGCCGGTGACGATGCCCGCGATTGCCCGGCCCCGTCCGTCGGCCTCACCGCGATTCGCCTTGCGCAGAGCCAGAAAGCCGAGAATCAGCGCCAGGATGCCGAGCACGATCCCGCCGATGACGGTGAACGAGGTGAGCAGGGCGACGATGCCGAGTACCAGGGCTGCGGTCGCCATGCCGGCGCCGCCGCGCCGAACCGGTTCCGTCGGCGCGGGACCGGCTGCCGAGTAGGCACCAGCCTGGGGGTCATACGGCCGATCGGTCATGAATGCTCCAAGAGATCAAGATGCCGGCAATCGAGCTGAGCCACCAACGGTTCCGCGCCGTGCCAGGGGTTCGATCGACGCAGGAAATGCCAACGTTAACAGCACCGACCGGGTGCCGCAGGCGCTTTCCGACATCGGACGCCGGTACGGGCGACCGGCTGCCCGGCTACACCAGCAGCGAGCTCCGCCCGGTATGCGTGTCGGGCCGGGCCGGTCCCGACGGGGTACAGCGACTGGTGGGCGCCGAGCTGGGTAGCCGAGGCGAGCTGGGTAGCCGGTCCGCCAGCAACTCCGAACGGGCGCCACAATGCCTGACGTAGGGCGGACACTCGTCCGGTGTCGCGTCCACTCCGGACTCGGACTGGCGGGCAAGAACGATCGCTGCCAGGTCTTCAACGCTGAAGCGGCGCTTCGGTCGCAATCTGCGGAACTCCATCATTGACACCTCGCTCACCTGAGTGCACTGGCGGTCGTTGTGGATCCTTTGACGTTAATAACGTGCTAAGCCGCGCCTGGTTACGCCCGTCACCTGGCAAGTGGCCACCCGGTGGAAGGTGGGGCTGCTCCGCTCCGTCTCTCCCCCGTGATCCCGGTGGCGGAGAGCCCGACTTACCTATCGACCGCGGCAGCCACATCTCAAGGCCCGCACTGGTTCGAGTTCCGGTTCCAGTCCTTCAGTAGCATTCGCGGCAACCGAGGGGATCGATGTGGACCAGGCAGGCGAAGAACCGGAGTCCAAGCTGGAGCCGACCCCGCAGACCTCGGCGTTGCGGCTGGTGCTCGGCCTGATCGTCTCGGTCGCGTCCTTCACCCATCACCTGCCGACCCGGCCGGTCGTCGTGCTCGCGGCGTTCATCCTGCTCGGAGCACTGTTCTGGAAGGCTCCGCCCTTCGAAGTCGGCCCGCATGTGCGGATGTTCGGCGGCTTCGTGGTCGCGACCCTGACGCGGGCCGCATCCGCATTCCGGGCCGCTGGTGAGTGGGCAGCCGGCTTCGGGGCCTGGGGCATCATCTCCGGCACGCTGGTCGGGCTGCTGCGAGCTCGGCAGCCGCTGGTGTACGACGCCTTCGTCGGCGGCGTGTGGGGCGTGGTCGTCGGCGCCGCCATCGGCGCGGCGGTCTGGGCAGGTCAGCAGGCGGGCCGGGACGCCGAGGCACTGCGTAAGGAGAAAAGTGGTAACGAGAAAGGCAGTTGATCGGGTACGTCGCCGGCGATGCCTATCGCGGACCGTGACCCATACTGGCGCGGTGACGACGCAACGTACCGAGCTGGGCAGCATCCGACCACCGGGCAGCCGGCTACTGCATACCATCGACCGGCTGGCGTCCCGGCCGGTGCTCGCGATGGCGATCGTGGCGGGGGACGGCCTCTGGGTGGTGTACAGCCTGATCGTGGGCTTTCCGACGAGGCTGGAAACGATCTTCCAGACCCTGGTCGCGGCTCTGACCCTGGCGATGGTGTTCGTCATCCAGCACACCCAGGCCCGGGAACAGCTGGCAACCCAGCGCAAACTGGACGAGATCCTCCGGGCGCTTCCGCATGCCAGCAACGCCCTGATCGCCCTGGAAGAGGCTTCCGACGACGAGCTCGGTACCGTGCACCGGACGCACCGGGAGCTTCGCCAGCAGGCAGTCGAACCGGAGCTCGGCTGACCGTGCGTTCCGCACAACCGCACAGCTTCGGCCTTAGTAATCTGATCATCCGGCGAGGACGATGGAAGGTGACCGTGGCGGGAGCAATCCGAACCGGTCGCCCCCCGACGGGAGGAGCTTCCGCCACGGCCGCCGGCCTATTGAACCGGCCTCAACCCGTTGTCGCGCGAGCCTTCCGGTGCTTCACTAGGACTGGCCTGCCTCGTGGCCGGTTCGGGGGGCGCAGGCACGGGGCAGGACCAGCCACCGCTCCGCTGCGCCTGCCGCAGCTCACCCCGGCGTTTCAGGGGCTTTCGACGAATCTTGCCAGCCCGTCCAGTAGCCGGTCCGCATCCTCGGTGTTGTTGTACGGCGCAAGCCCCACCCGCATACCGCCGGTGTCGCCGAGGCCGAGATGTCTCGACGGTTCCAGGGCGTAGAAAGCACCTGCCGGCGCGTTGACGCCCAGCTTGGCAAGGAACTCATACGCCTCGGAGTTGGCGTGGCGGTCGAAGGTGAGCAGCAGCGTCGGGGTGCGGCGTTGCGCCCGGGAGCGGATCGTGATGCCCGGCAGTTGCCGGATGCCGTCCTCGATACGAATCCGCAGCGCGTCCTCGTGCTCCTCCACGGCGGTCATCGAATCGACCACGCGCTGGCGACGGCTGGCCGCCGCGGATGCCGGTGCCAGCTCGGCGATGAAGTCGACCGCCGCGGTGGTGCCCGCCATCAGCTCGTACGGCAGCGTTCCCAGTTCGAATCGTTCCGGAATCTGGTTTGTCGACGGCTCGAGCTTGTCCGGCCTGAGCCCCTCTAGAAGCTCGGGCCGGCCGGCCAGCACGCCACAGTGCGGGCCGAAGAACTTGTACGGCGAGCAGGCGAAGAAGTCGGCACCGATCGCGGCGACATCGAGCGGCGCGTGTGCCGCGAGGTGGACGCCGTCGACGTAGAACAGCGCGCCGGCATCGTGCGCGATTCGCCCGATCGCCGATAGCTCCGGCCGGGTGCCGATGAGGTTCGAGGCGCCGGTGACCGCGACCAGCCGGGTGCGGTCGGTCAGCACTCGGGCGACATCCTCGGCTGTGAGCTCACCGGTCTCGGGATCGAAGTCGATCCACCGGACGGTGGCGCCGACGGCGTCGGCCGCGTACACCCACGGCCGGACGTTGGCGTCATGGTCTAGGCGGCTGACCACGATTTCGTCGCCCTCGTCCCACCCTTTCGCGAGCGTGCGGGAGAAGTCGAACGTCAGCTGGGTCATCGACCTGCCGAAGACGATGCCACGCTCATCGGCGTTGAGCAGGTCTGCCATCGCCTGACGGTAGGTCAGCACGTGGTCGTCGGAGATCCGCTCGGCTTCGGTGACGCGACCGCGGTTGGCCATCGGAGAGAGCAGCGCACTCCTGATCGCGTCCGCGACGGCGACCGGGACCTGTGAACCGCCCGGACCGTCGAAGTGCGCGACGCCACGGGACAGTGCCGGGAACTGAGCCCGGACGCGGTCGATGTCGTAGATCATGGTTGTCCTTCCGAAGCGCCACCCGGCTGGTGGACAACCATTATGCGGGCGTTGGGCCTGGCTCAGCCGGTTGCCTCGGCGTGGTGCCCTTGATGTCCAGCGTCCGTAGGGCGAAGATCGGGGACGGGAGCAGCCACAGCACGCCAGTGAGCCCGCCGATGGCGGCGACCCAGATCGCGGGTGTGCAGGCCGAAGGTCGTCCCCAGCGCTCCCCCGGTCAACGCCCCCAGCGGCCGTACGCCCATATTGACGGTGCGGTAGGCGCCGGAGACGCGCGCCTGAAGTCTGGCGGGAATGACCGCCGCGAAGATCGCTCCGATGCTGATGTCCATGATCAGCACCCCCAGGCACGATCCGAATTCAGCCACGAGCAAGCACAACACGACGACGAGGTGGCTGCCGCGTGCGAGCGGCACCAGGAGTATCGGGGCGGGAAACAGCAACGATCCCAACACGAACGTCGGCCCGACGCCGATCCGGTTACCGATCCGAGACGCGACCGCGGCGCCCAGGACACCACCGCTTGCGCCCAGTCCCAGGACGAGTCCGAGCTGCGCCGGCGAAACGTGCAGTGATCGGGTCACGTACAGGATGAATACCGCGGCGAACAGGAAGTTGAAGAAGTTCACGGTCGCCGTCGCGGCCAGCGCCGCCCTCACCACAGCGGAGTGCCAGATGAAACGGACTCCCGCGATCAGATGCCCACGCTCGGCTGTCTCCACCGGAGGTTCCGTCGGGCTGATTGCGGCGAGCCCACCGGCCGAGACCAGAAACGAGACGGCGTCGATGACGAGGGCACCGGGCGCGCTGAGGACGGCGACCAGCAGCCCAGCGACACTTTGACCCGCAACAGACATCAGTGACCGCGAGCCATTGACGAGGGAATTGCCCTCCAGATAGCGGTCAGGCGGCACCATCGAGATGAACAGGGTGCTGTACGAGACATAGAAGAAGACATCGAGCATGCCTGTCGAGAAGGCGACGACGTACAGCTGGACGAGCGTGAGTGCACCGAGCGCATAGCTGATCGGGATGCTCGCGAGAAGCGCGGCGCGACCCAGATCGGCCACCAGCATCGTCCGCCGACGATGGCCACGTCGGTCCACTCGCGCGCCGGCGGCGAGGGAGAAGATGAGACTCGGAAGTACACCGGCAGCGACGAGGTAGCCCATTTGCGCGGCAGTGGCGTGTAGCACGAGAACACCGACCAACGGGACCGCGAGCAATGCCACCTGGTCGCCGAGCAACGATACGGATTGCCCAGCGAGGAAGCGCCGGAACGTGACGTCGTGCAGCAGCACCGGAATTCGCTCTCGGAGGGTTCTGCTCATCTGCGGCACCCGACGTGGCAGCACTCGACGCCGATGCCTGTTGACGTCATCCGATGCATGCCTGGCCCCCGTTAGCCGGATCCGGTCCGGCTAACGGACAGCGCCGGCTAACGGACAGCGTAGGACAGGACAGCCACCAAGGGCATCGGCGACGTATCGGCTCCGGACCCAGCCGCCTGCTCACGGTAGGCATGGCAGGCGTACCATTTCTTGTACCGATCTAAAGGAGCATCAGCATGGCGATCACCGCCTCCGAAGCACGCAAGAACCTGTTTCCGCTGATCGAGAAGGTCAACGACGACCGCACACCGGTCGAGATCACCTCCCGCCGCGGTGACGCGGTGTTGATGTCCCGGGCCGACTACGACGCTCTGGAAGAGACCGCACACCTGCTCCGCTCCCCCGCCAACGCCCGCCGGCTGCTGGAAAGCCTCGCGCAGGCTCAGGCCGGCGAGCGCGAGGAGCACGCCCTTGAGCGTTAGAAGGCGAGCATGAGGGTCGTCTTCACGCCGCACGGCTGGGCCGACTACGGCTATTGGCTCGCCGCCGACCGCAACAACGTCAAGCGCATCAACCGGCTCGTCGACGATGCGCTGCGCGACCCGTTCTCGGGCATCGGCAAGCCGGAGCAACTACGGCATGCGCTGACCGGTGCGTGGTCGAGACGCATTACCGAGGAACACCGGTTGGTCTACTTCGCCGACGGCGAGGACCTGGTCATCCTGCAGGCTCGCTACCACTACGGCTGAGCGCTCCTCGAACCGGATGATCTTCACCTGTCCGCCGCCCGGCCTCCCGCACGCCGGTGCGGTTCCTTGCTGGGACACCAGCTCGGCGTCGAGGATCCGTTCGGAGCGAGCTACCTGCGGTTGGCAACGTGCTTCTGCAGCCACGCAAGCACCGGAGTCAGAAGGTCCGTGAGTTTGACCGGCGGCGACGGCACCCACACGGCGCTGGAGTGTGTCAGGCTGAAGCCGGCGTTGGAGACGGCGTTCGGTGTGGTGCGAGCTAGCAGCGCGGTCAGCCGCGTGGGTGCCCCGCAGTACAGCGAGGGAGCTGCTGCTCGACGTTCGCGACGGCAAGATCGAGCCCGGCGATTCTTCGACCGCACGGTTTGACCTGGACGGTGTGCCTGATGGGTACCAGGCTGTCGAGGTCTACCGCGGCCGCAGCCCTCCAGTTGAACAGTTCGCGGTTACTGAGTGAACGGCGACGGCCCGCGCTTGCTCTTGGTCGCCAGCGCGGGCAGGCTCGAGTGCATGGCTGCCGATGCGAAGCATGTCGTGGTCTTCGTGCAGGAGAACCACACGACTGACAATTACTTCCCGTCGATGCGTGCGTGGGGCGCCAACGTGGCCACCGGGTGGCCGATACAGCCCAACCCGCCGGCCAAGGATCAGAACCACACCCGCGCGGCCTATGCGAAGTGGCTGCATGCCCAGCAGGCCGGGACGGTAACGCCGGCAACGCATACCCAGTTCGATGACACCGCGGTGCTGCCGTACTACGCCTACCTCGCTGCTACCGGGGCGTTCCTGGAGAACCACTGCTCCGGTTTCGGCACCAATTCAACACCGAATCACCTGTTGATCGTGGGTGGTCAAACACCCACCCTGCGCAACCCGTCACGGTCAAGCGCGCAGCCGGTATGGGACATGCCCTCGATCCTCGGTCATGCCGGTGACCACGGGGTGAGCTGGAAGGCATACACCGGGGCCTCGTCCTACCCACTGGCTTTCTACACACAGTTGGCCGGCTCTCCGAACATCGTGCGCAGCGATCAGATAGTCGCTGACGCAACAAGCCTGGCGCAGTTGAGCATGGTGTGGCATGACAGTCCGTATGACGAGCATCCGGTTGCCGACGTCAGCAGAGGTCAGGACAAGATCTGGCAGGCTGTCGACGCGGTTGTGCGGGCCGGGTTGTGGAACGACACCGTGTTCTTGCTGACGTGGGATGACTGGGGCGGCTGGGACGACCACGTGCCCACACCCGATGTCGAGCACACCCCCGACGGCGTCCAGTTGGCCTACGGACCACGGGTCCCGCTGCTCATGTTCGGCGGCCGGGTCAAGGCCGGCGTCGAGAGCCGGTGGACTTCGCATGTGAGCATTGGCAAAACCGCGCTGGAGCTGCTCGGTCTGCCTGCCCTCGGGGTGCCCCGCCTGGACGACGCCGTCAGCCTCACCGACCTCGTCCAGGCCGACCCATCCACTCCCGCCCCACCAGCGTTCGGCAGCACCATCACCCAGCCACCGCCGCCATCACCACCACCAACCCCTGCCCCGTTGCCGCCGCCACCAGTCACCTCCTCAACGCCCATCGGCCCGGTCCTGCTGCGCAACGGCAGCACCCTGCCCCCACCCAACGACCAACCCCTCACCTAGCCGATGCCGCACGTCTTCACCGTCCAGGCGAGCAATCAGGTTTGCCTTGAAACAGTGGGGCATGGCGCTTCGCAAGGCTCAGGCGGGCTTGCGGGCCGAGGCCAGCAGCGCCCAAGACGGCAACTCCAGCTGGCTGGCCACGAGCAGCGGCTGCACCAGCCGGTCGTACTGCTGCTTCATCCTCGCCTGCACCTGCGGCGTCTGGGCCGTCACGACGCTGCCGATGCCGGCTATCCCGGCGGCCGGTCCGGCCCAGAACCGGTCCGGATTGATCCGCAGCAGCCATTCCACCGTGCGCACCTGCACAGCTACCAGACCAGCCCCCGCGACCAGTTCACTCAGGCCGGCGGCGGTACGCGCGAAGTCCTTGTCGGCCGGCAACCGCTCAGCGGCCGGCGGCACGGCGTCACTGGCCACGATGACATCGTCCCAAAGCTGATTCATCACCGACGGGCCGGAGGCCCAGATGGTGAGCGCAATCGCCCCGTCGCCAACCAGCACCCTGCTCAACTCCGCCATGCCGGCCCGCGGGTCATCGAGGTGGTTCACCACGAAGTTCGCCAGCACAACGTCGAATCGGCCATCGGGGAATGGAAGATCGGTGACGTCGGCGGCCAGGCAGGTCGCCTGCGGAAGCCGGTTGCTGGCGGCCGCCAGCATCGCCTCGTCCGAATCCACGGCCGTGACCTCGGCGCCGTAGGAAGCGGCGACCGCGGCCACCGAGCCAGTGCCGGTGCCGGCATCGAGCACCCGGATACCGGCACCGGTCGACCGCTCGAGGTGTGCCGCCGCCAGCAGCGGCGCCACCGTGCCGGCGCAGAGCTCGCCGAAACTCTCCTCGTAGGCCGCGACGCTGCCCGTCCACCGACGAGCCACCGATGATCTGCTCCCTGGAGTTGGTTCGGTCACGCCGCAGTTCCCCAATCGGTGTGCATTGAGCTGCCGCATCAGCTTCTCGTCTGGCCACAGTGACAGCCTGACCTGCCCGGGGTCCACCGAAGCTCGGACCGGGCCGAGCCCAGACCACACCGTTGGCGGATCTCAGTGGCGAGGTCCGAACTCTCACCCAGGTAGGCCGAGAAGTTTACCCAAAGGAAGAAAGTGACTGCCGAACCTCGAACCGCGCCAGTGGGAGCTCGATCCGGATGTGGCCAGCAGGCGTCGCGCACCCGGCGCAGCGTGGCGAGCATTTTCGGAACACGGCGTGTCTTGCCGGTAGGCTGCCACCAACACCGCCTGGTGCAAGGACGTTGCCTCCGTGATGCGGTAGGCCGTCGGACCGATCGACAACAAGAAGGATCAACGTGGGCACGAGTCCCCGATGATCGTCAGACCGTCGCCAGTGAAGCCCAGCGCGCGACGACATGGGCAGCCTCGCCGAGGATGCGCTCGCGGTCGGCGGGGTGGTAACCGGTGAAATCATCCGGCGGGTCAGTAACCAAGGGGCACCCTTCCAATAGGTCTGGGCACCCTCAGCGCCACGCGATAGCTGCGGTGATGAAGGCGGCGACCGGCGGTTTCAGGACGCCGAAGGCAACGGCGACCAGGCCGCTGTAGTAGCCGATGTCTGCGGGATGTCGACGTCCGCCGGGCTGACGCTGAAGTGGATGGACGTGTCGCTGTCGGTCAGCGCCAGCGTCGCAGGGCGAGGTAGCCGAGGCCGACGGCGGCGGCGATGGGCCATTCGATGACGCCGGCCACGGCCAGGGCGCCGGTGCCGAGCGCGACCGGGATGGGTCCGGCTGGAACCGCCCGGGAAAGGACGGCGAGGGGCGCGGTGAGCGTGCGGGCCAGTTGGTCGAGGCTGCCGGGGTTGGCGTTGCCGGTGTCGGAGCTGGGGAGTTCGGCGGTGTCGCCGTTGCCGGTGGCGCGGGGCTGGGTCATGGTGTCTCCTGGGTCTGGGTGGGTTTGCTGAGTCGGTGGGTAGTGCAAGGTCGGGTGTGGGCGTTCAGGCGGCGTCGAGGGCTTCGCCGAGTGCGCGTAGTGCCCGGTTGCCGCGGTCGTCGCTGAGCAGGTGGCCGATGCCGGTGACCGCGGCGATCGGCCATTCGATCACTCCGAGGGCTGCCGCGGCGGTGAGGCCGAGGTAGAAGGCCAGCTTGTCCACGGGCGGCATGGTGACATCGATTGTGGTGGTGCCGAGGCTGAGGTGGACGTGAGAGCTGGTGGCTTGCACCGCGTGCTCGGCCGCTTGGCTGTTGTCTGCCCCGCCGGGGTGGGTGCGGCTGCGCTGGCGTGAGGATGCTGGTGCGGTCGTAGGGCGATGGGTGGTGTCCTTGGACGTCGTCATGGTGCTCTCCTTCACTTCTTGAGGGTTGCGGTGCTTCGGGCGCGGCCTACTGGGGCCCGTGCTCCCGCGTCCGAGGTCGCCTTCGGCGCTGGCGGCTCTGACGACTGTGGCGGCTCTGACGACTCTGACGGCTCTGACGGCTCTTGCCTGGTGGGGCCTGCGGAGTGTGGAGGGTGCAGCAGATGCGGCGCGGCTACTGACAGAGCGGTGGCAGCGGCCGACGAGCCGGCAACGGTGGCCCAGGCCAGCGGTCCCAGCGGTGTGCAGCCGAAGAACTGGCTCACGCCGGGTGTTTGAACGATGCCGGCCAGGGCGAGCGCGGACCCGACGCCGGTTGCGATGACGAGGGGATTGCGCCCTCCCACGACGAGCGTCTGTCCGAGCTGGGTGCCGACCAGCGCGGCGAGGGCGATGGTGTCGGCGCGGCGCCGGCGTCCGGTCACCCGGCCGATCTGCCAGGCGGTGAGCGCGCCGGCAGCGGTAGTGGCCCCGCGGATGCCGATATCGCGCAGCAGCGGCTTGCCCAGCGACGGCGGCCCGGCCACCAGCACCTCGTACCGCGCGTCGGGGTCACTCGGTGTGGCGGCCAGCGCGATCGCCATCGCCGGCAGCAGGTCGGTGAGCATGTTGACCAGCAGGAACTGGCGGGTGCCGATCGGGGCTCGCCCGGCCAGAGCGGTGCCGGCGATGGTGAACGCGACCTCACCGGCGTTGCCGCCGAGCAGGATCGCGACCGCATCCCGGACCCGGCGCCACATCGCCCTACCCTCGACCAGGGCATCCAGGATCAGGCTGACGTCGGGTTCGGTGAAGACCAGGTCCGCGGCGGTCCGGGCGGAGCTGGAGCCGTGCGCGGCCATGCCGATACCGACATCGGCCAGCCGGATCGCGGCGGCGTCGTTCGCGCCGTCGCCGGTCATGGCCACGACGCGGCCAGCCTTTTGCAGCCCGGCGATGATCCGCAGCTTCTGTTCGGGCGAGACGCGGGCGAAGACGCTGGCCTGGGTCACCAGCCGGGTGCGGCTCTCGTCGTCCAGCCCGGATAGTTCCGGGCCGGTGATGACGCGGTCGGCGGGGATGCCGAGGCCGGCGGCGATGGCACGCGCGGTCACCGGGTGGTCACCGGTGATCATTACCGTCGCCAGACCGGCGGCCTGCAGACCGGCGATAGTGGCGGCGGCTTGCGGGCGGGCGACGTCGGCCAACGCGACGAACCCGAGCAGGGTCAGGTCCTCGGCCAGTTCCTCCGTGCCGTTCTCCGCCTTGTCGCCATGGATGTCGGTGGCGTCGCCGCTGGTGATGAAGGCCGGTTCGTGGATGGTGCGGCGGGCTACCGCGAGGACCCGCAGGCCCTGACCGGCGAGGTTGTGCACCGCGTCCTCGGCGCGCTGGCGTGACGCGCGGGTCAGTCGGCGTTTGCCCTTCTCGTCGCGGATGTGGGTACAGCGCGGCAGCAGCACCTCCGGTGCGCCCTTGACCACCAGCCGCAGCTGGTCACCGGTCCGGCCGAGGGCCGCGGAGAATCCGCGCTCGCTCTGGAACGGTACTTCCGACAGCTCCTCCCAGTCGGTGACCACCAGCTCGCCGAGGGCGGCACGGGCGCCGTCGAGGATCGCCTGGTCGGTGGCGTGCGGCAGCGGCTGGTCGGTGCCCGGTTGCGGGCAGGCTCGCGCCGCGGCCCGCAGCACCCGGACCGCCTGTGGGGCGTCCAGCGCCCAGTCCCCGCTCAGGCCGGCGGCGCGAACCAGGCGCAGGCGCCCTTCGGTGAGGGTGCCGGTCTTGTCGAAGCAGACCGTGTCGACCCGACCGAGCGCCTCCACGGTGCGCGCCGAGCGGACCAGCACACCGCGTTGAGACAGTCGTCGTGCCGCGGACAGCTGCGCGACGGTCGCCACCAGGGGCAGCCCTTCGGGGACGGCCGCGACCGCCACACTCACCCCGGACCCGATCGCTGCGCGGACGGACTGGCCGCGCAGCATCCCCAGCCCGGTGACCGCGGCTCCGCCGAGCAAGGTGACCGGCAGGCCGCGGCGGGTGAGCTCTTCCAGCCGAGCCTGCATACCGGCTGGGCCGGCGATATTACCTGCCAGGCTGACCGCGCGCCCCGCCTCGGTCGCCGTCCCCACGGCCACCACCACCGCACGGGCGGTCCCGGCCAGCACCGTGGTGCCCTCATAAACCATGCAGGCGCGGTCGGCGAGTTCGGCGCCGGGGGTGGCCTGGATCTGCTTGCCGACGGCGATGGACTCCCCGGTCAGGCTTGCCTCGTCGGTCTCCAGCCCCGCCTCGCAGAGCAGCCGGGCGTCGGCGGGCACGACGTCACCAGGCTGCAGATCGATCACATCACCGGGAGTCAGGCGGTTCGCCGGCACCATCCGTACCGGACGGTCGACACCCGGAACGTCCGCCGGCTGCGCTGATACCTCTCCGGCTGGCTCCGCGTTGCCCAGTGGTGGTTGGACGAGGCGGGCGGTGAGCTGCTGGTCCAGCAGCAGCGCCTTGAGCGCCTGGTCGGCGCGCAGCCGCTGCGCTCCGCTGATGACGGCGTTGGCGGCAAGGACCCCGCCGACCAGCAGCGCGTCGGCCGGTGAGCCGATGACCGCCGACGCCGCAGCGCCGGTGGCCAGCACCGGGGTCAACGGGTCGGCGAGCTCGGCTCGGACGTTGTCGGCCAGGCGGGCCGCGGTCCGTGCCGGCGCCCGCAGCGCTGCGGGTAGGGCCGCGACCAGCGGCCCGGTGGATCCGCCGGTTGCAGGGTCAGGCTGGGCCGCAGTGGACCGGGTCAGCCGGGTCAGCACCTCGTCGGTTTCCAGGGCGTGCCAGGGAATGTGCAGGACCGGCGCCGGGTTGGGCGGGCTGTCGAGCCGGCGGGCGGCGAGGGTGCCGGAGAACACGGCGCTGCCGGCGGCGAGGGTGACCGGCAGGACCGCGCCACCGCGGCGCCCGGATCCGACCGTGGCCAGGAGCGCGCCGAGGAACGTCGCCCCGGTGGCCAGGGTTACCCCGCGCCGGCTGACCGAGTGGGCAACCGGAACCGCTGCCAGGACGCGCGGAACCTCCGCCAGTCCCGCATCGGTGAGCAGGTCGGCCTGCCACGGCACCGGCCCGTCGGCGGTGAGAATCGCAATGCCGACGTCGGCCGCGGCCAGCGCTTCGGTGTCGCCCGCGAGGACGGCGACGACGCGGCCCTCGGCCTGTAGTCGACGGACGTGCTCAACCAGCCAGCCACCGGTTGCCGTGTCGGCCGGTGCGAGGACCTGGTGCGCTCGGGCGGCGATCTCGGCAATGCTGGGATCAGCCGTCAGGATGATCCGCACGCCCGACTTCTGCGCGGCGCTCAGGACCGCATCGGCGTGCGGGTCCAGCTCGCGACCCACAACCAGGTCACCGACGGGACGGCCGTCCTCCCGCAGCTGCAGCCGCAGCAGCCCGTCCGCACCCCGACCGGACTGACCGTCGAGCGTCAACCGATGCCGTTGGCGACCCAGCGGTGGCGGAATCGGCAGCTCGTTCTCCCTCGATGACATCAACCGTTGGGCAGCGCTCCACACGTGCTCACGGGTCCAGCCCTCCGCCGTGGCGGAGGCATCCAGGATCAGGGGCCGGTCACCGAGCAGGACCGCGCTGTCGATCAGGACGGTGTCGACGCGGTCAAGGCGGCGCAACGCACCTGGATCGACGATCAGCACGCCGCGCCGGGACAGGTCCACGGCGAAGGTGTCGGCGAATGCCTCCCGCGCCGAACGGGCGGCTTTGGGCGCGCCGATCACCACGGCCTGGCCGGCGGCGTTCAGGTCACCCGTCACCGCGGCAACGGCACCCGCTGTGAGCAGGGATCCGGCCGCCGCGCGGTCGGCCAGCTTCTCTACCGGCCCCGCGGGTAACGGAACCGGGCGCGGCTCAGCGGGTGCCACCCCCGTGAGCGGTCGCCCCGGACCGCACAGGTCCGTCTCCCGGTCGCTGAAGCAGTCCCGGCGGGCGCGGGCGGCGAGATAGGACTGCGCCCGCTGCCCGGTGTCGACCACCAGCGACGGAACGCCCTGCGTCAGCCCGTGAACCACGGCCGTGGACGCCGCGAGCGCCAGGTCGGTTCCGCCTGAACCGAGGCGGTGCTCGAGCATCCGCCGAAGCCGCGGCTGGTAGTCGACCAGCACCACAGCCGCCGCCGCACCGCCCGGCAGCGCCGGCAACCGGACGAAGCGGCCCACCACGGCCGCCGACAATCCGGCGACGTCAGCGGCCAGGCTCAACGCTTCCTGCCGCACCGGCCCCGGATCACCGGGTGAGCCCGGCTCCTCGTGCGAATAGCGCTCGCGCCCGACCCCGGCGGCGTCCTCAGCTTGTTCCACCGCGCCGATCAGGGCTTCCACAGCGACACGGGCGGGATCGAAGCGTACGACGAGCCGCCGCATAGACACGTCGACCCGAGCCCAGGCGACCCCCGGGAGCGTATCCACGGCATCCTGTACGGCGGCGACCACGACCGGCGCCTGCGGCCCGTTCAAGCCGCGAACTTCGATCTGCGCACGGCCCTGTGCCGACCACACCTGTCGCGGCGGTGCTCCCACCACATTCGCGGCCGCTCTCGTCACCGCGAGCGGTGCACTCAGCACGCCCCGAGCCAGCCGAGAAGATGTTGAGACTCCAGCTCTGGTCAGACCCACCGACGTCTGTACCGACGCCCGCGTAACAGAACCGAGCAGGCCGCCGATCACTCCCCCGAGCTCGCACCGACGGAACTCTGCGGTTGCCGGTCATCCGCTCCAGGCGCCGGTGCGGCTGGCCTCATCCGCCGCAACACGTACACGCCAGCGCCCAGAGCCACCGCCACAGGCCACTCCACGACCTCCAACGCGCCCAGCGCCGCGATACCGCCGTAAAAGGCCAGCTTGCCCGCCCGCGACGCGGGGGTGCCCGCAGTGCGCGTCCCCGAACCACTTCCCGTGGCAGACGCAGCAGGCACGACGTCACGGGTGACAGCGACGGTGAACACAGGCAGCCGGACGGTCGTAGTGCGCGCCTCGGCACCGTCGCGCGGCTCGTCGACCGGGGCTTCTTCGTCCACGACGGGTCTCACCCGGCCGTCCTGAGGCTTCGCGCTGGTAGCGCGGGCCCGGCTCCGACGCGGGGCGGTTTCCTTGCGCGGCTCTGCCATCATCTACACCGACTAACGCTCGTCGGTCATCCGGTCGCCACCAACTGTTTAGGCGCCGGACAACTGTTCTTCATGCGGGAGCGTACGGAAGCCGCGTGGGAATATGCTGTGTATCAAGGGCAAAGCAGAACGCGGGCCGTAAAAATCTCAGTGCGCCCCCACCTGAGTGGATACGTTCCAGAGCGAAGGTGCCGGTGGTTATGGTTGCCGGCGTCTGGCCATCGGTGGGGTCAGCGACCCTTGAGCGGCGCGGGACCCGGCGAGGCCGCCGCCGGGTCCGCGCAGGATGTAGGCAGCGGCTACGGCAAGAACCGCACCGAGCAACGGCGCGGCCAGATACACCCAGACATCGTGGAGATGACGGCTGACCAGCGCCGGACCCAACGACCTCGCCGGGTTCATCGACGCCCCGCTCACCGGGCTCGCCCACAACCCCGCCAGGGCGATGTAGGCCCCGACCCCCACCGCGGACAGGGCTCCGATGTTCTGCGCGGTGGACGCGGTTCCCAGCACCACGCTCACCAGCCCCAAGCTGAGAACGGTCTCGATGACGAAGGCCTGCCCGGTGCTGAACGAAGGTCCGGGGACGGTGACGCCCAACTGGGCGACGTCGCCGAACGTGGCCCGCAGGAGCGCCGCAGCGAGCACCGCCCCGACAAGCTGCGCCAGGACATAGCCCGGGACGCGCCGCCACCCGAAATCACCGCGCAGAGCGAAGGAGACGCTGACAACGGGATTCAAGTGCGCGCCGGACACCGCACCCATGAACAGAATCACCGACAGCACAGTCAACGCCGGTGCTGTTACCTCAGCTACGCGCCCGATCTGACCTGCGGACCGGCCCTGCACCACCGCGGCACCAGCACCGGCGGTGACGAGCAAGAACGTTCCGAACAGTTCGCTGAACAAGCGGCGCCACTCATAGTTCAGGTTTGTGAAGTCCCGCGCCCACCGCGGCTCCGTTTCCCACAGTGCCCCGGCGCGCGGACCATGTCGCTGATCGACGACCTCGCGCTCCCCCCGCTCGGACTCGCCGCGGGAGTGCCCGTCGTGGGCGGTGTCCGAGCCGGGTGGGGTCATGAGAGTAATGATGCCCGGAGCCGACCGATAGTTCAGAAGACAGCCATCAGCATCGGCGACATCGTCCTGGACCGGCCACTGACGGTCACAGTGATCGTCTCACCGGCCTCAGCCTGACGAACCAGCTCGCTGGCTTGGTGCCTCAACTCGCGAAGTTTTGTTGTAGCCGCAAGCCCACGCCAGCACATCTGCTACCTAAGCGGTCTCGGCATAGCGAACCTGCCCGTGGCGGAGGGCCGCGCGTATCGGTGTAGTGGCATTCACCAGACAGAGGTCACCGCGGTGGGTCGAAAGGTCGTGTTGCAGGGCGGTGAGGAATAAGACGCCGGTACGGTCGATGGCGGTCAACTGGTGCAGGTCCATGGTGATCCGGCGGCGCCCCGCGGTGAGCAGCACATCGACCGTGCCACGAAGGAGTTCCACCGTCTGCAGATCCAGCTCGCCGCGTACCTGAACGGTGGCGCTGGCGACATCGGCACTGGCGGTGAAGGTGCAGTCCAGTCGAAGCAGGGAGTCGCTGGCCATGGTGTCACTCCTCCTGTTCGTAGTGCTCATGCAATGCACCACGTCGCCGCCTCTCTGCTCAGGCGCATGCCGTGTCCAACCCGGTCGTCCAGGTGCATGGCTCCGCCGCGCACGTCAGGAGTGCCGTCCACGAGTAGCGGTTCCACGCGGGCGTGGTCGGCGAACCACTCCACGTGGCGCAGATTGGGAATCGAGGCGGCGACCGGAGCGTGCAGCGCAGGTGCGCAATGTGCGGACACTTGCAAGTTGTGCGCTTGGGCCAGAGCGGCTCCACGGAGCCAGCCGGTGTAGCCGCCGCAACGGGTGACGTCGAGCTGCAAGCAGTCCACGACCGGAAGCAGCGCCCGGACGTCGTACACGTCGGCGGCATACTCCCCCGCCGCGACGTCGCAGAGCAGCGCACTCTTCAGCGTGGCCAGTCCCGCGGTGTCGTCACTGCTGACCGGTTCTTCGAACCAGCTGACGCCGAGCCGGTCGAGTTCCGCGCCGACCCGGCGAGCTTGCCCAACGCTGTAGCCGCCGTTGGCGTCGACCATCAGGTCAACCGAATCGCCGGCGAACTCCCGCAGGCGGCGCACGCGGTCCAGGTCCCGATCGATCCGAGTGCCCCAGGATTCACCGATCTTGATCTTCATCGCGGTGCACCCGGCAGAGAGCCACCAGGCGACCTGCTCGGCGAGTTGAGCGTCGGTGAGGGTGGTGAAGCCGCCCGAGCCATAGATCGGCACGTCACGGCGACACCGCCCCATCAGGGCGCCCAGCGGGATGTGCAGCAGCCGAGCTTTGAGGTCCCACCAGGCGATGTCCATCGCGCTCAGCGCCTGGGCGACCAGCCCGCGGGTGCCGAGGTTGCGGCAGGCGCGGTGCATCGCCGACCGGCCGGCGGGAATGTCGTAGGCGTCGCGGTCGCGCACCGCGTCGGCCAGCACATCCTGGATCACCGCGGCCGCTGCCGGGCTGCTGTAGGTCCAGCCCAGCCCGGTCTGTCCCCCGGCGGACAGCGTGACGGTGACGGCCGTTGTGGCGTCCCAGCGCAGCGTGCCGTCGGCTTCGGGCTGCTTCGTGGGAAACCGGTAGACCGCGGTGGCCACCCCCGTGATGGATGCGGCTCCGGTCATGACATCGCCGCTGTCTGCTGTTCGGGAAGGCCGCGGCGCCCGAGCCGGATGAGCCGGTCGGCGGCGCGGGCGGCGAGCGCCATGATCGTCAGCGCGGGGTTGGCTGAGCCTTGGGTGGGCAGCGTCGAGCCGTCCACGACGTACAGGTTGGGAACGTCGAACACCCGGTGTGCGGCATCGACCACGCCGTCTTGGGCTCGGCCGGCCATCCGGGCGCCGCCGACGAGATGGGCGTAGCGGTCGATGGTCATGACTTCGGTGGCGCCGGCCGCCTTCAGGATGGTCTCCATCGACGCGGTCGCAGCCTTGGTGAGCTGCCGGTCGTTGTCGCATTGGCTGTAGGAGAAGTGCGCGACGGGCAGACCATGGCGGTCTTTCTCGTCGGCGAGGGTGACCCGGTTCGCGGCCTGGGGCAGGTACTCGCACAGCGCGCCCAGGGTGGCCCAGTGGACATAGTCACGCATGTATTCCCTTAGTGGTGCCCCCCAATGGCCTTGGGCGGTGACGTGTTCGGCCCAGGTGATGGGCAGCGGGCTGACGGTCTGGATCGACCAGCCGCGCTTGTACGGCTGGCTGGGATCGGTCTCATAGAACTGCTCGGAGGACACCTCGGGCGGGGGCGCCTTGTACATGCGGATCTCGTCATCGAAGCGGCCGGCGGTTTGCGGGGCGCCTTGGACCATCAGGTAGCGCCCGACCTGGTCGTGGTCGTTGCCGAGTCCGTGCGGGTAGCGGTCGGTCGCCGAGAGCAGCAGGAGTCGTGGTGTCTCGATGGAGTAACCGCAAATGGCGACCGCGCGGGCCCGCTGGTGGTGCTCCCGGCCGGCGTGCACGTAGTTGACGCCGGTCACCATGCCGGTGCGGTCATCGACGACGACGCGAGTGACCATGCTGTCGGCGCGGATCTCGGCGCCGTGCGCCAGGGCGTCCGGGATGTGGGTGATCAGGGGGCTGGCCTTGGCGTTGACCTTGCAGCCCTGCAGGCAGAAGCCGCGGTAGATGCAGTGCGGCCGGTTGCCGAAGCGCCCGTTGGGAATGGCCACCGGTCCTACCCGCGCTTCGATGCCGGCGGCTTTCGCGCCGCGCAGGAAGATGTCGCCGTTGCCGGACACCGGGTGTGCGTGGTGGGGGTAGGTGTGCGGATCGCCCCACGGCCAATCCTGCCCGGCGACCGGCAGTTCTTGCTCGATCGCTTCGTAGAACGGTTTGAGGTCGGCGTAGTGGATCGGCCAGTCCGCGCCGACCCCATCGGTACTGAGCATCCGGAAGTCCGACGGGTGGAAGCGGGGTGTGTAGCCGGCGTAGTGAACCATCGATCCGCCAACCCCCCGACCGGAGTTGTTGGACCCGAGCGGCACTGGGTCAGTGCCGCCGATCTGACGTGGTTCGGTCCAGTACAGGGTGTGCGCCCCGCGCTCGTCGGAGACCCAATCGGTGTCGGGGTTCCAGAACGGCCCGGCGTCCAGGCAGACGACCCGCCACCCGGCGCGGGCCAGGCGTTGGGTGAGAACGCCGCCGCCGGCGCCCGCGCCGACGACGACCAGGTCGACCTCGTCGTCGTCGGCGTAGCGGCGCATGTCCGCCCGCAGCTGATGGTTGGTTCGGGTGCCGTCGTTGGGGATGAGCCAGGCCGAGTCGTTGCGGGCCCGGATGTCGCGGTAATTGCTCCTCATCAGCGTTCGTCCTCGAGGTGCAGCCGGGCGTGCTCGGCGCGGGCGCGTTCCACCCGCTGGGCGAAGGACACCGGGTCGGCGTCGTGATGGTCGGCCACCTCCCACCGCTCGCGGGCGTTGACGCCGGGGTTGAGGTAGCCACGGGGGTAGGCGGGGCCGGGAAAGCCGATCTCGTTCCAGGCCCACGGGTGGGAGTAGAACGCGGTGCAGGCGTAGCGGGTCCACAAGCTCCAGACATGGGTCCCCGACCAGTCACGCCAGGAACCGCCGCCGCTCGCCGCATCCTGAACGGCCTGCAGCAGGGTCGCCTGCTCACCGGCGGCAAGTTGTGAGAACCCGCGACCCGAATGGCGGTCCACAGCGTCCTGGTCGAGGCCGGCAAGGGTGTCGCGCCAGGCCTGCCCGTCCTGGGCCATCTCGTCGTAGTGCCAGCCGTCGGTTTCCCCGATTGCCAGGCGGGCGTCGATCAGCGCCAGCACCGGAACGCGGGGGTCCTTGTCCTGGTGCAGGAGGAGATCCAGCAGGGGTTCGGCGATGCCGACCTCATGCGGTGTGAAGAACGCCAGTTCGCCCGGCAGCGCCAGCCGGGCGAGCACGACACCGGCGGTGACGTCGTCCCACGCATCGACCGAGTCGAGGACGTCGAAGCCTGGGTACCGCCCTCGGCCTTGGGGAGTGACCGCTCGCTGGCCAGGGCTGCGATAAGGCATCAGGCACCCGCCCGATCGCCCTGCGGGGGACGGCCCTCACGGCGCAGCACCGCCGCGAGCAGGCCCATGCCACCGACCAGGGAGGCGAGCAGCGGCGCGAACGCCGGGGGGCCGGCTTCGATGTTGTAGCGGGTGATGCCGCCCGGGCGTTGGGAGATCCCCCGCCAGTGCAGGTAGGTGCCTTGCAGGCCGTTGGCGACGATCGCGGCCGAGGCGAGCGGAAGCACGGTGTGGGCGGCGCGACGGGAGAACACCGACGCGATCCCGGCTGGGATGGCGGCGGGGACGACGACGATGGGCCACCACATCATCTTGTTGCCGAAGCTCGCGCCGTCGTGGGAGAGGTAGATCTCGCCGGCGGTGACGGCGGCACCGGCCGCGGTAAGCGCGGACATGGTGCGTTCGAAGCGGCCGGTGCGCACGTCGCGGACCGCCTCAGCCACGAGAGCGGCGCCCTCGGCCGTCGGGTTGTGTCGTAGCCGCATGTCAGTCGCCTTCCTTGTGGCCCGGCAGGTACTGCTGGACCTTCTGCTTGACGCCCTGCCTGACGAAGCCCCACGCATCCTCATCGCCGTGCAGGACCGCACCGGCGGTGGCTTTGGCTTGGGCGAAGGTGGCATGCGGGGGGATGGGCGGAACGTCGGGGTCACAGCGGATGTCGAGCACGGTCGGGCGGTTGGCGGCGAAGGCGGCGTCCCAGGCCGGGCCGATCGCGTCCGGGGTGTCGATGTTCACCCCGGACAGGCCGAGGGTACGGGCGAACGCGGCGAAGTCGACGTCGGGCAGGGTCTGGGATTCGGCGAACTTGGGGGCGCCCTCCATCGCCCGCATCTCCCAGGTGACCTGGTTGAGGTCGTTGTTGTGCAGGATCGCCACGATCAGCCGCGGGTCGGCCCACTGCTGCCAGTAGTGAGCGACGGTGATCAGCTCGGCCATGCCGTTCATCTGCATCGCTCCGTCCCCCACCACGGCGATCGCCGGCCGATCGGGGTGGGCCCATTTCGCGCCGATGACGTAGGGCACGCCGGGTCCCATGGTGGCCAACGTCCCGGACAGGGAGCCCCGGATCTCGCCGTGGAACTTCAGGTGCCGGGCGTACCAGTTCGCGGAACTGCCGGAGTCCGAGGCCACGATGGCGTTGGCCGGAAGCCGCTTTGACAGTTCGTGGAAGATTCGCATCGGATTGACCGGGTCGGCGTCGGTCATCGCCCGCCGCTCGACCGTCTGCCACCAGTCCGCGACCTCCGACTCGACCTCCTCCCGCCAGGACCGGTCGGTCTTGCGTTCCAGCAGCGGGATCAACGCTTGCAGCGTGGCTTTGGCGTCGCCAACCAGGTTGAGTTCGTAGGGGTAGCGCATGCCGATCCATTTGCCGGAGCGGTCGATCTGGATCGCGCGGGCCTGATCCAGCTTGGGCATGAACTCGGTGTAGGGGAAGTTGGAGCCCACCGTGAGCAGCGTGTCGCAGCCCATCATCAGCTTGTAGGAGGCGATCGTGCCGAGTAGGCCGATCGAGCCGGTCACCCACGGCAGCTCATCGGACAGAACGTCCTTGCCGAGCAGAGCTTTCGCCGCTCCCGCGCCGAGCAGGTCCGCGATCTGTGTCAGCTCGTCCGCGCAGCCGCGGGCGCCTTGTCCGACCAGTAAGGCGACCTTTTCCCCAGCGTTGAGGATGTCCGCGGCCTGTCGCACGGCGGATTGCGCCGCCGTGACGGTCGAGGCCGACATGCCCAAGCTCGAGGGCACCTGCTTCATCGCGTGACCGGGCGGCACGTACTCCAAGTCGAACACGTCGGAGGGGATGATGATGCAGGTCGGCGCGGATTCGCTGACCGCCACCCGGATCGCGCGGTCTATCAGGTTGGGCAGCTGCTCCGGGACGGTGCACATCTGCACGTAGTCGCTGCACACGTCCTTGAACAGCGTCAGCAGATCCACTTCCTGTTGGTAGGAGCCGCCCATCGCCGAGCGTCCGGTCTGGCCGACGATCGCCACGACCGGTACATGGTCCAGCTTGGCGTCATACAGGCCGTTAAGCAGATGGATCGCTCCCGGCCCACTGGTCGCCGCGCAGACGGCGACGTTCCCGGAGAACTTGGCGTAGCCGACCGCTTCGAACGCGGCCATCTCCTCATGGCGAGCCTGTACGAACTGCGGGTCGTTGTCCGCCCTTCCCCACGCGGCGAGCAGCCCATTGATGCCGTCGCCTGGGAAGGCGAAGACCTGCTTGATGTTCCATTCGCGCAGCCGGGCCAGCAGCACGTCAGCGACGGTCTGAGCCATTGTGGTGTTCTCCTCACGAGTCATGAGCGTTGTCGCCGGGCGGAAACACTCGACGTCCTGTGCGCGCTAGCGTCTGTCCGGGCGAGCGGAGTCCGCGCCTGGTTGGCGTACTGCTTCGCCACTCCTACTGGTTTACTCGCAACGGTTGCGAATCGCAATAGTTGGGTAGAGACTTGGTGGATGCCGGACGAACGTCAAACACCGCGGCGTCGTGGCGCCCATGATGAGGAGGCTGGCGCCGTACTGGCAGCATGTCGCGTACTGGTCGCCGTCAGCGCGCAGTCGGTCGCCGCGGTGGAAGATGTGGCAGACCTGATCGAGTTTCGTGCCCTGGTGATCGTGGCCAGCGGTGGGTCGGTGTCGCTCAGCACGCTTGCCGAGGCGGCCAATATCCACCTGAGCCGGGCCAGCCGACTGTGTGATCGGTTGGTGGTCAAAGGTTTGATCAACCGAGCCGACGACCCGGCCAACCGACGCCAGTTGACCCTGACACTCACGTCTGACGGTGAGCGGGTGGTGGGCCGGGTGATGCAACGTCGACGCGAGGTGATCCTCCCGATCCTGGCGCGGATGAATGAGCAGCTTAGCCCGCAGCGCCGCGCGGAACTCGTCTCGCTGCTGCGCGAATTTGCCGCCGCCGGCGGTGAACCCTCCGATCCTGACCTGTGGGGCATGGGGTGGAGGCCCTGAGCACGTACCCGCGTGCTTGGCCTGAACTGATGAGGAGATGATCTGAATGCCACGCATCATTGTGGTGACCGGTTCCAGCGGAGGTATCGGCCGAGCGAGCGCTGTCGCTTTCGGCGCCCGCGGCGACACTGTCGTCCTCGTGGCCCGCGGCGAAAAAGGACTTGCCGGCGCCGCCGCCCAAGTCGAGCGCGCCGGGGGCACCGCGCATGTGATCGCGGCCGACGTCGCTGATTCCGACGAGGTGTTCGCGGTCGCTGAGAGAGTCGAGACCGAGATCGGCCCCATCGATGTGTGGGTCAACGTCGCGTTCACCTCGGTATTCGCGCCCTTCGATCAGATCAAACCCGAGGAATACCGCCGGGTGACCGAGGTAAGCTACCTCGGCTACATCTACGGCACCATGGCCGCTCTGAAGTACATGAAGCCACGGGACCGGGGCACGATCGTGCAGGTTGGTTCCGCCCTGGCCTACCGCGGCATCCCCCTGCAGTCGGCTTACTGTGGCGCCAAGCACGCCATCCAGGGTTTTAACGAAGCGCTGCGCTGCGAACTGCTGCACGACAAGAGCAACATCCACGTCACCATGGTTCAGATGCCGGCGGTCAACACCCCGCAATTCTCCTGGGTGCTGTCCCGGTTGCCGCACCACGCCCAACCGGTGCCGCCGATCTATCAGCCCGAGTTCGCAGCCCGCGGCGTCCTGTTCGCCGCCGACCATCCGAAACGACGCGAGTACTGGGTCGGGACCAGCACCATGGGCACCCTGGCCGCCAACGCGGTCGTGCCAGGGCTGCTGGACCGCTACCTCGCCAAGACGGGGTTCAAGTCCCAGCAGACCCAGCAGCGTCACGACCCAGACGCACCGGTGAACCTATGGGACCCTGCCGACGGTGAGGACGGTCATGACTTCGGCGCGCACGGCATCTTCGACACAAAGTCCCACGAGCATGACACACAGCTCTGGGCATCCCACCACCACGGCCTGCTCGGTCTGATCGCAGCCGGGGTGGGCGCTGCCGTGGCATTCGTGTGGCGGCGACCGTGAGCGCCCAGCGGCGCGGCGCAGCGGTTCTGACCGGGGCGCACCTGATGCAAGCCGCTGTGCTGCTGGCGCAACCGCCGGGGGTCCTGCGCGCGGTCGCGGGCAATCAGACTGTCCCACCGTCGTGGATCGTGCGCGTGCTCGGTCTGCGAACCCTCGCCCAAGCCATCGCCGAAGGCGTGCGACCGACCCGTGACGTGCTGCGCGTCGGCGTCGCCGTCGACCTCGCGCACGCCGCGAGCATGCTTACCGCCGCCCGTGTGTGGCCGCGCTACCGCCGCGCGGCGTTGACCAGCGCGGGCACCGCGGGAATTTCCGCCCTCACCGGCATTTTCCTCGCCGAGGCGGGGCAGTGACCGCCGGGATCAGCGCGGAGGACCAGATCCCGCCGCAGGTACTGCGGGAATATGCGCTGCTGGCAGACGGGGAGCGCGGCGCGGTGGTCGGCCCCCGCGGCGACATCGTGTGGCTGTGCGCCCCCCACTGGGACAGCGACGCCGTCTTCACCTCGCTGATCGGCGGTCCAGGCGAGTACACCGTGACCCCGACCGGGCGCTACGTGTGGGGCGGTTACTACGAAGACGGTTCAATGATCTGGCGCAACCGCTGGGTGACCGACTACGGCACGGTCGAATGCCGCGAAGCACTGGCGTTCCCCGGCGACCCCCACCACGTCGTCCTGCTCCGCCGCATCCGCGCCCTCGAACGCGCCACCACAGTTACCGTCTCCCTCCAACCCCGCGCCGGCTACGGTGAACATGAGCTGAGCGACCTACACCGCCACGGCAGCCTGTGGACCGGTCGCAGCGGTGGCCTGAACCTGCGCTGGAGCGGCGGTCAGGACGCCCGCCCCCGGCACGGCCGGCGTGCCCTGCACGGGGTGCTATACCTGGACGCGGGCCAGCACCATGACCTGGTCCTAGAACTGAGCGACCAGCCCCTGCCTGAGCACCCGGTCGACGCTGACGCCGCCTGGCGCGCCACCGAAGCCGCGTGGCACGCTGCCGTCCCCACCTTGGACAACGTATTGGCCCCGCGGAACACGCGCCGCTCCTACGCCGTCCTTCGCGGGCTCACGTCCACCGGCGGCGGCATGGTCGCCGCCGCCACGACCAGCCTGCCGGAGCGCGCCGAAGCGGGCCGCAACTACGACTACCGCTACGTCTGGATCCGCGACCAGTGCTACACCGGCCAGGCTGTCGCCGCCGCGGGACCCCACCCGCTGCTTGATGACGCCGTCAGCTTCGTCGGCGACCGGCTCCTCGAGCATGGCGACCGGCTCGCCCCCGCCTACACCACCACCGGTGAGGCGGTCCCTGACCAGCGGCACCTGGATCTACCCGGTTACCCCGGCGGCTATGACATCGTCGGCAACTGGGTCAACCAGCAATTCCAACTGGACGCCTTCGGCGAGGCGCTGCTGCTATTCGCTGCCGCTGCGCGTCACGACCGTCTGAACACGCAGAGCTGGCGCGCCGCCGAAGCCGCCGCCGCCGCCATCACGCGGCGGTGGACCGAACCCGACGCCGGCATCTGGGAGATTGACAACCGCCCTTGGACCCATAGCCGCTTGACCGCCGCAGCAGGGCTGCGGGCCATCGCCGCCGCGCACCCGGCTGCGGCCCAAGGCTCCGATTGGCTCGCGCTCGCTGATCACATTGTCGCCGACACCGCGGCTCACTCCCTACACCCGGACGGATACTGGCAACGTTCCCCCGAAGACCCCGCCCTGGACGCCGCTCTGTTGCTTCCCGGACTGCGAGGTGCCGTACCCGCTGATGACCCCCGCACGATCGCAACGCTGAACGCCTACCTGCGCGAGCTGACCCGAGACGGCTACGCCTACCGCTTCCGCCAGGATGACCGACCCCTGCCTGATGCCGAGGGATCGTTCCTGCTGTGCGGCTTCCTTGTCGCGCTCAGCCTCGACCAGCAGGACCAACCGCTGGAAGCGCGCGCCTGGTACGAACGCACCCGCGCCGCCTGCGGACCGCCGCAACTGTTCAGCGAGGAATACGACGCCCAGCAACACCAGATGCGCGGCAACCTACCGCAGGCCTTCGTCCACGCACTGATGATCGAAGCATCCGCACGACTCGCATACTAAGCCCATGGATTCACCGTGGCGATTGACTGATTGGCGTGCCGTGACGCCGAGACGCCTTTGTGCGGCAAGAGAATCAGGCCTGTCGAGGAGCTGATCCCGGCCGTCACGAAGGGCATTGCAGCTGTAACTATCTCATCCTCTCGGTCCGGCGCGCTCGGCGCGGTTGGATGACCGCGGTCTCGTGTCGTTTTTAGCTGCGTTGGCTCCGTCGCTGGCGTTGGCCGGTCGGACGGGACTTGGCGAGCTGACCGAACGGCATCTGACAGTCCCGGGTGGCACGGGTGTCGTGGCCGGGTCGAAGGTCAGCGCAACCGGTTGTTCACCGGCACCCGGGCCCCGTCGGCGCTGGGCATGTTTCTGCGGTCGTTCCGGTTCGGGCATGTGCGGCTGGCCGGACCCCGAGAATTGATCCACGGTTTGTGGGAGTCGGTTATTGGTGGGTGCAGGCGGCAGCATAAACCGCTGGAGCCTGGTAGCCGAGGGAACTGTGCCGTCGGCGGTGGTTGTAGTCCTCC